>JASJDR010000247.1 GCA_030065615.1 Xenococcus sp. MO_188.B8
GCGCCCCGCTTTGCGGCTCTGGGAGCGATCGCCTTTTTGAAATACAATTGATTACATTGCGGAGTAGTATAGTATCCCAACTCAGAATTAAGACCATTTACGATAGCGCTATAGTTTTTACTTCTAATTCATCGCGCCCCGCTTTGCGGCTCTGGGAGCGATCGCCTTTTTGAAATACAATTGATTACATTGCGGAGTAGTATAGTATCCCAACTCAGAATTAAGACAATTTACGATAGCGCCATAATTTTTGATTCTCATAATAGCGCCCCGCTTTGCGGCTCTGGGAGCGATCGCCTTTTTGAAATACAATTAATTACATTGCGGAGTAGTATAGTATCCCAACTCCAAATTAAGACCATTTACGATAGCGCAATAGTTTATTTTTTTAATTAGTAATTTTGTACTGCAATTTTTAATTTTCTTCCCAGGACTAAGATCAGACCTACCATGAATAAAGTTAAAGATGCCCATAATAAATGAACATTGTGCCAATACCAAGCAGTAGCCGACACAGGAATAAAGATAAAACAAAAAGAAATTAAAGAAGAGTTACGCAAAGTCACCCCATCTTTTAAACCAATAAAATATCCCTCTAACATAAATGTGATCAGCCGGAGGCTGGCGCTGCGCGATCGCAGTAAAGGCTAAAAGAGGAACAAACCAAATAGTATAATTAGTGATTGCTTGATTGATATCACTATGATTAGTCAAAAGTCTGAATATTGTCTCAGGAAATAACAGAGTGCTTAAGGCATAAGTCAAAGCAATTAGTAAACTATGGAAAATAGCAGTAATCATTAATGGCATGGTTTTTTCTATATCTCCTTTTCCTTGGAAATTACCAATTAGAGTTTGTACTGTCATTCCCACTCCTTGAACTGAAAACTGACTCAAGAGAACAATTTGGAGTAATAATCCGTTTTCTGTCAGGATCTCTTTCCCCATGCTTGAACTAAGATTGGTAAAAATAGCATAACTAGAAATAAGTATTAAAAAGCGTACTAAGATATTACCGTTAAGAACCAAAGTAGAAGTTATTGCTTCCTTATCAGATAAGCCTTTAATTGCATAGGGAAGGTCTTGCCATTGGATAGTTAAAGCTACACCAACTAAGCCGACTATTAGGGCTAAATATTGACTCAAAGCAGTAGCTAAACCTGCCCCCATACTACCCCAATCCCATTGCATAATCATGAGATAATCTAGTAGGACATTAAAACCATTAGCAACTAAAGAAATTAAAAATACAAACTCATTTTTTTCTCGTCCTAAAAACCAGCCTATCAAGACAAAATTTAGTAAAACTGCTGGCGCACCCCAAATTCTACTGTTGAAATATTCAATACCTGATGCTTTAATTTCGGGAGAACCTGCTACAATTGCGAATCCCAATTTTTGAATCGGATATTGTAAACATAAAATCATTATCGCGATTGCTAAGGCAACTAAGCTACTTCGCAGTAAGTGCAACAAAATTTCTTTGCTGTCATTTCTCCCTACCGCTTGAGCTGTCATGGCATTAGTACTGTTACGGATAAACTTTAGAACGCGATAGAGATAATCAAATAAGAGGCTCGCCAGAATTACCCCTGCTAAGTAATTAATATCTGTTAAATGTCCTAAAAATGCAGAATCAAATAAGCCTGCTAGGGGAACCATCAAATTAGATAAAATACCAACCAAAGATAGCCGATAAAATCGTGGTAAAAAACTTTGGTAACTATGAGGAATGGCAAAGGACATATGACATAAGATATAGCACTACGTAATTTAGTTAGGACATTGGTAAACTCCCAAGCCTATGATTAGTCAACTTTTGACTTTTGACTTTTGACTTTTGACTTTTGATATGCGGAGCGGTATCCTTTAGGACTTGCGCGTAGCGCTATAATTAATGGAACTTTGGCATAACTTTAATAAATCCCAGTTAAGTGAAGGTTAAAGGTAGCGCAGATCAATACTGAAAACCAGGTAAAACTATCTACTCAGATGGTTTATTTTCATTAAACATTAAACATTTATCATTTGACATTTAGCTATTATCAACTATCAACTTTCTCCCAAGTATTAGAATAATTGCCCCCATAAATAAAGTTAAAGATGCCCATAATAAATGAACATTTTGCCAATAGCAAGCAATAGCAGCTACAGGAATAAAAACAAAACAAAAAGAACTTAAAGAAGAGTTACGCAAAGTTACACCATCTTTGATACCAATAAAATAGCCCTCTAAGATAAATGCGATCGCGCTTAAGGTTAGAAGAGGAACGAACCAAATTGTATAATTAGTAATTCCTTGATTAATATCATAATGATTAGTCAAAAGTTCAAAGATTGTTTGTGGAAATAACAAGACTGCCAAAGCAAAACTTAGAGAGAGTAATAGACCATGTAAAATAGCAGTAATCATTAATGGCATGACGTTTTCACTATCTCCTTTACCTTGAAAATTACCAATCAAAGTTTGTACTGTCATGCCTACCCCTTGAACTGAAAACTGACTCAACAGAGCAATTTGTAACAATAATCCGTTCTCGGTGAGAATCTCTTTGCCCATAACTGCACTAAGATTAGTAAAAATAGCATAGCTAGAAATCAGAATTAAAAAGCGAACAAAGATATTTCCTTTAAGAACTATAGTTGAAGTGATTGCTTGTTTATTGGATAAGGCTTTAATTGCACCAGGAAAATCTTGCCATTGGATAGTCAAAGCTACGACCACTAATCCTACTAACAGAGCTAGATATTGACTCACAGCAGTAGCTAAACCGGCTCCCATACTACCCCAATCCCATTGGACAATCATTAGATAATCTAATAAAACATTCGAACCATTAGCGATTAAAGAAATCAAAAACACCACCCCATTCTTTTCTCGCCCCAAAAACCAACCTATCAGCACAAGATTAAGTAATACCGCTGGCGCCCCCCAAATCCTGCTATTGAAATATACCACTCCTGATGCTTTAATTGCTGGAGAGCCAGCTAAGATTGCAAAACCTAATTTATGGATCGGATATTGTAAACATAAAATAATTATCCCGATTGCCAAAGCAATTAAACCACTACGCAATAGATGTAACAAAATTTCCTGACTATCATTTTTTCCTACTGCCTGAGCCGTCATAGTGTTAGTACTATTACGAATAAACTTCAGAACCCGATAGAGATAATCAAATAAAAGACTTGCCAAAATAACTCCAGCTAAGTAGTTAATATTTGTTAAATGCCCCAAAAAAGCAGCATCAAATAAACCTGCTAGAGGAACCATCAAATTAGATAAAATACCGATCAAAGATAGCCGATAAAATCGTGGTAAAAAACTTTGGTAACTATGGGGAATGGCAAAGGACATGAATTAGGGATTGAGAAAAGATAATACTTATATGCACAAGTTGTATGTACAAGTAAAAATATCAAAAATTAGTAAGTCCTATATTGTCGCACAAAAATAATAGCCTAAAAGTGTAATTCTTACAGTTTAATAATATTATTTATGGTTTACCAAAATGTCTGGACTTCATACCATGCTAAGTTACATCAAACTTTACGGGATAAACCTTTATTGCCACCAGAAAGCCGTATTTTAATAGCAGTTTCTGGGGGACAAGATTCTCTTTGTGTTAGTAGATTACTTTTAGATTTACAATCAAAATGGTATTGGCATATTGCGATCGCCCATTGTGATCATAATTGGTCAACTGATATGGGTATTGCTGAACATGTCGCCAAGATTAGTGAATCTTGGTCAACTACTTTTTATCTTACACAAGCTCAAAATCTCAAAGAAACCGAAGCAGCCGCCAGAAAATGGCGTTATCAGGCTTTAATCGAAATTGCTCAAGAAAATGACTTTCAGTATATAGTAACAGGTCATACAAAAAGCGATCGCGCAGAGACTTTTTTATATAATTTAATTCGGGGTGCAGGAGCCGATGGATTGAGTTCTTTAGGTTGGCAGAGGAATCTAACCCCTGATATTCAATTAATTCGTCCCCTATTAAATTTTACTCGTTCAGAGACCTTTAAGTTTTGCCAGCAATTTTATCTTCCTATTTGGTTTGATATTGTCAATGAAAATAATAAATATGCTCGAAATCGAATTCGAGGTTATTTGATTCCCTATTTAAAAGATAATTTCAATCCCCAAGTAGAAAATTCTTTAGTACAAACTGCTGAATTATTAAGAGCAGATGTCGAATATCTAGAAACCACTGCAACAAATTTATTAACTAAAGTAAAGCATCCTACGGAAAATAAATTAAATCGTCAAGAATTAAAAACTATACCTTTAGCCTTACAACGTCGTATTATTCGTCAGTTTCTACCACAGATAATTCAACATCAGCCTAATTTTGAACAGATAGAAGCCGTCTGTAAATTAGTCTCAGCTCCCAATAAAAGCCGTACTTCTACTTTACCTAATAACGCGATCGCAGAAGCTTCAGGAGAATGGATTATTTTTGTTAATAATTAACCAAAACCCTACCGAAACTGCATGTGTCCCAAACATTATTTAAAGATTATTTCCTTTAATGCGATCATTGAGAGCGAGATTTCTCCATTTGTGAGCGCTCTAGACAAGTACTGACTTTTTCTGCCAATATTTTGACCTGTGGTTGCTCAAAGATAGAAATGTGATCTCCAGGAACCTCATAAATTTCTACTTTTTCTCCTGACAATTCTTGCCAGCCCAATAACTCGTCTATTTCATAACCCTCTCCAGCCAACCATTCGGTAGCTTGAAAAAGAGTAATCTTTCCCGGGTAAAATCGAGGCTGATAATTTTTGTTAGCTTGTAAGTTGTTTTCTTCAATGTATCTATTCAGGAGAGTCAGGGGCAAAGGAAGCCCTATTTTTTTGACTATCTGAAAAGCCATTTTTTGCGACTTTGATTTCAAGTTATAGTTTAGCCAACTACTCCACGCGATCATCTTTTTAGCAAGATATTGATGTTTTCCTTGACGCAAATTATCGAGATGTATCTTAAGGCGTTGGGATAAAGGCAATCTTTGAGAACCAAGATTATTATAACAGTCAATTAAGGCTAAAAAAGCTACTTCTTGACCTTGTTGCTGAAGTTGTCGAGCCATTTCAAAAGCTAATTTACCACCGAAAGAATAGCCACCGAGGAAATAAGGACCTTCTGGCTGAATTTTTTGGATTTCTTGAAGATAAGCAGTTGCCATCTCTTCAACTGTAGTGATAACTGGGGTCTTCCCATCTAGCCCTTGGGGTTGTATACCATAGACTGGTTGTTCTGAATCAAGATGACGGGTGAGTTCTTGATATATTAAAATGCTCGAACCTTTGGCGTGAATCAAAAATAAGGGGGGTTTACTGCCATTGGCTTGAATCGTTACTAATGATGGACTCTTAGCTAAAAATTGTTTTTGAGCAATAATATTAGCTAAATCTCGAATAGTGGGAGCTTCAAACAGAGTAGCGAGGGGAAAAGTTCTACCAAATACTTTCTCGATTTCGGAAAATAGGCGCAATGCTAATAAAGAATGACCCCCTAGTTCAAAGAAATTGTCATGAATTCCGACTTGTTTCAAGGACAATACATTAGCCCAAATAGTGACTAAAATTTCTTCTGTGGGATTACTGGGTGGAATAAAGTTAGTTTCTAATTGCAGATGGGATTGATCCGGTGCCGGTAAGGCACGATGGTCAACTTTGCCGTTGGGAGTCAGAGGCATGGCATCTAAAAACACAAAAGCACTCGGCACCATGTAATTCGGTAGACGTTCGGCTAAGAAGGAGCGTAAGTCACTACCGTGAGGTTGTTCTGATTGAGGAACAACATAAGCAACGAGGCGCTGATCCCCAGGGATATCTTCTCGGGCAATAACTATAGCTTCTTGAATTTGGGGGTGGGTATTAAAGACAGATTCAATTTCCCCCAGTTCGATGCGGAAGCCCCGAATCTTCACTTGGTTATCGATGCGACCAAGAAATTCAATATTACCATCACTCAGGTAGCGAGCGAGGTCACCTGTTTTGTAAAGGCGTTTGGATTGGGATTTCGAGAAGGGGTTGGGGATGAATTTTTCGCCTGTTAGTTCTGGACGGTTGAGGTAGCCTCTGGCTAAGCCATTACCTCCTATATAGAGTTCTCCAGGTACGCCTATGGGTAATGGTTGGAGGTGTTTGTCTAGGATGTATATTTGAGTGTTACTTATGGGGCGACCGATAAGTGGCTGATTGTCAGAGATCCTCAAGTTGCAAAGTGTTGCATCAACAGTACATTCTGTGGGTCCATAAAGATTGTAAAAATTAATGCTTTTTACCTGAGTCAAAACTTGCCAACGAGAAGAGGCAATAGCTTCTCCTCCTACTAGTACGCATTTAGGTACATTATCAGCTAAAAGTAGCCCTGCCGATATCAATAGTTCCAGTTGTGATGGAGTGCAATCAAATACGTCAATCTTGTGGTCTTGTAGGTAGGATAATAAGGCGTTTCCATCAAATCGTACCATTGTCGATACGATATCAAGAGTGTGACCATAAATTATTTGAATGAACTGTTTTACGGAAGTATCAAAACTAAAAGATCCATTACAACTGATTCGTAGTGGTGAATTTTTTAGTTTGACATAAATAGCTTGATTAAGACCTTCTGCAAGATTTAAAATAGAATCATGTTCAATAGCAACACCTTTAGGTTTACCAGTAGAACCAGATGTATAGATGACATAAGCCAAATTATCCGAATTCACTCTAACATCAAGATTCTCCTGAGATAGTTGCTCTATTGTTCCCCAATTTCTATCCCAACAAACCACTTGTGCTTGGTTTTGCGGTAAAGATTCGAGCAAAGACTCTTGAGTCAACAACACCTCAACATCCGAATCCGTCAACATATAACTTAACCGTTCATTAGGATAGCTAGGGTCAAGGGGCACATACGCACCACCAGCCTTGAGTATCCCCAACAGTCCCACTACCATTTCAAGGGAACGTTCTACACAAATGCCCACCAGCACTTCTGGTCCGACTCCCAGACTTTGCAGGTGATGTGCTAATTGGTTGGCTCTATGATTCAATTCCCTATAGGTGATTTGCTGTTGTTCAAACACCACCGCCACGCCATCAGGGGTCCTTTCTACCTGTTCCTCAAATAACTGATGAATACATTTTTGAGGATACTCTGTAGCAGTATCATTCCACTCCACTAATAGCTTTTGTCGCTCTGCTGGGGTCAGCAGGCGTAATTGGTCTATCGGTTGTTGGGGATTGGCAACAATATCTTCGAGCAGAGTCTGGAAATGTGCCATCATCCGAGTAATCGTCGCTCTATCAAATAAGTCGGTTTTATAGGTGAAAATTCCCCGTAATCCTGATTCTGACTCGACAATTGAAACCCCCAAGTCAAATTTTGCGGCGACACTTTCAATCTCTATCGGTGTGACTGACAACTCCTCTAATTCTTGATTGTAATTGGGGGTGTTTTGCCAGGTAAAAATCACTTGAAATATAGGATGATAACGTAAATTTCTCTCTATATCTAGCTGTTCGACTATTTTACTAAAAGGTGCATCTTGATGAGCATAGGCCTCTAAGGCAACTTGTCTTACCTGCTGTAGTAAAGCAGTAAAACTGGGCTGGTTAGCTAAATCAATGCGTAAAGCCAAGGTATTGACGAAGAAGCCAATTAAAGATTCAACTTCGCGGTAATTGCGATTAGCAATGGGAGAACCAATTACAATATCTGTCTGACGACTGTAGCGGTGCATCAATACGGCAAATGCCGCCAACACAGTCATGTACAAAGTCGTGCCCGATTTTTGCGAGAGCAGTTGGAGTTGTTTGGTCAACTCCTGAGATAGGTGGAACGATTGACTACTACCGACAAAGGTCTGTTGAGCTGGGCGGGGACGATCTAGAGGAAGTTCCAAAGTTGGGGGAATTCCTGCCAATTGATGTTGCCAATATTCTAGTTGAGGAGCTAATGTTAGATTATTAAAATGATCTCTTTGCCAGAGGGCAAAATCGGCATACTGAATTGCTAGGGGTTCTAATTCTATTGTGGTTTGAGTCGTCAAACTTCGATAGTATGTCCAAAGTTCGTTCATGATGATATTCATCGACCAGCCATCAGCAACTATGTGATGTATCGTCAGCAGAAGTATGTGGCTGTTATCTCCTACATCAAGTAATTTGGCTCGCATTAGAGGCGCTTGAGTTAGGGCAAAAGATCGTCGAGCCTCTTCTTGGGCTAATTGGATAACGCTCAAGTCACAAAGGTCTCGAGACAATTCTCTGAGATCGATAAGTTGGAGCTCAATGCCGGCTGCGGGTAAGATTTCTGCTTGCCCAATCCCTTCAACGGTAATAAATCTAGTACGGAGAACTTCATGACGTTCGATAATTGCGTCTATCGCTTTTTCTAAACACTTATAGTTTGGATTTCCTGTCAGACGTAAGACCAAAGGTATGTTGTAGGTGGCATTTTGCCCTTCAAGACGGTCTAAAAACCATAATCCCTCCTGGGAATAAGATAGGGGTGCTGTTGTTTGTTTCTGAGACGGTATTACAGTAGCTATTGCATCTTTTGTCGTAGAGTGATCGCTATTAATCAAGTCGCTTAACTGAGTTACTGTCGGAGCTTCTAACAAATTTTGAATCTGCAACTCGATCTTGAATTCAGTTCTTAGGCGAGAGATAATTTGAGTTGCTAAGAGAGAATGTCCTCCCAATTCAAAGAAGCTGTCATTAACACCAATTCTTTCTAGCTTTAAAACTTCTGTCCAAATTTGAGCTACTTTCTCTTCTACAGCAGTGCGGGGTGAAATATATTCAGTGCTAGATTTCTCAAAATTCGGCGCAGGTAAGGCGCGTTTATCTATTTTGCCGTTGCTCGTCAGAGGTAGAGATTCTAGAATCACAAACGCCGAGGGAATCATATATTCGGGTAATTTTCCCTGAAGAAACTGCCGGAGAGTATTGCCTTGAAGAGTGCAATGGGGACGAGGCACAACATAAGCGATAATAAGCTTATTACCTGGGCGATCTTCTCTAACTACAGCAACAGTTTGACCGACCTCATCATAGCTAGTCAGAACAGTTTCGATTTCCCCTAACTCAATGCGGAAACCACGGATTTTAACTTGATGATCGATGCGACCGAGATATTCTAAATCCCCATTGGGTAAGTACTTAGCTAGATCTCCTGATTTGTAGAGTTTGGATTCTGGATCGTTACTAAAGGGGTTGGAAATAAATCGTTCCCGGGTCAATTCCTCACGATTGAGATAGCCTCGCGCTAAACCTGCACCCTCAATATACATCTCGCCCACTTCGCCGATCGCAACTGGTTGAAGAGAGGGATCTAGTAAATGAATCTTGAGATCTCGAATCGGACAGCCGATAACACTGCTACGACTGTCTAAATCACTAATCTGGAGCGGGCGATAGGTCACATGTACTGTAGTTTCAGTGATGCCGTACATATTGACCAACTGAGGAGTGCGATCACCATGCCCCTCGAACCAAGGCTTTAAACTCTGTAAATCGAGAGCTTCTCCTCCAAAAATAACCAGTCGTAGATTGAGTTCGGCAGCCACGTTAGCACTTTGTTCGACCTGGATTAACTGGACAAAAGCCGAGGGAGTCTGATTGAGAACGGTAACCCCTTCTGTTTGTAAGAGCCGATAAAAAGCATCGGGAGAACGACTAACCAGATAGGTTACTACTACCAGTTTTCCGCCATGGAGCAAGGCACCCCAGATTTCCCACACGGAGAAATCAAAAGCATAGGAGTGGAACAGCGTCCAAACATCATTGTGACTGAAGTTATACCAAGCTTGGGTAGCGGCGAACAGTCGGATTACATTGCCATGTTCGATTAAAACTCCTTTAGGTTGACCTGTAGAGCCAGAAGTATAAATAACGTAGGCTAAATTACTAGGCTGAACTTGACTGTCAGGATTCTCTGAACTTTGTTGGGCAATCTCCTGCCAGTCTTGGTCTAGGCACACTACCTGTCCTTGAAGTACTGGTAACTTAGCCAGATGTTTCTCAGTTGTCAGCAGTATAGATATCTGAGCATCAGCCAAACTATAGGCAATGCGCTCTGCTGGATAGGTTGGATCGAGGGGAACATAAGCTCCTCCAGCTTTAAGAATGGCCAAGATACAGATAACCGTCTCCAAAGAACGTTCGACACAAATACCGACTAAGACATCTGGTTGGACTCCCAGATTTTGTAAGTAATGTGCCAATTGATTAGCTTTTTTGTTGAGTTCTTTATAGGTTAGACGCTGATTTTCAAAAACTACGGCTGTGGCATCAGGAACTTGTTCTACTTGGGCTTCAAATAGTTGATGAATCGATTTGCACTGGGGATAATTAGTTGGGATTTGCTGCCAGTTCAAAGATGATGATTGTGATGCTGGATGAGACAGCAAAGATACTTGTTCGAAAGATGAATTCATGGAAGAAAGAAAGTAGCAAAACTGTTGTTTGATATAATCAAGAGTCTCAATGCAAAGCAGTTTTACAGAGTGTTTAATAGCAGTTTACTCAAATTCATCTTAATAATAATTCTCTGGTATTGTTAACCGTGAAACTACGTAGATAAGAACTTTTTAGCTAGTTCTGATTTATCTGACCTGGCAATCTGCTCTTTATACCACCGCATTTACTTCGTCAATTATGACTACATAGTAATTAATTATTGGTTTAGTACTACAATCAAGCTAGAGTAATTGACTAGTTATAATTACTGAACAAAGCAAGTGTAGTTAGTTTCAGGAGTTTTTCTGGTCACAAACTGCTGGAGCTTGAAATTTAGAGATGGAAGAAAACCAATTGCCTGAGCAGCGAGATATTGATATTAAGAGTGGTAACTATATTGAGAATTTAGGAAAAAATTACTATGAGATTCATGCTGAGACTGTAGTTATTGGAGATAATAAAAGCTCTTATGCTGCTGATGTAACTAGCGAGAAAGATTCTTCCCAAGCTAAGGTGCCAAAAGTTAAGCAAAATCCTTTCAAGTATTTAACTGGCAGAATTGATGATCCTAAATTAGTTTTTGGTCGAGAAAAAGAAGTTAAGCGGATCTTTGAACTTTTAAATATTGGTAGTAGTGTTGCTGTTATTGGTGAACGAGAAATTGGTAAATCTTCTTTA
>JASJDR010000248.1 GCA_030065615.1 Xenococcus sp. MO_188.B8
AGTAATGCTTTAGATTGGCTTTTACGATTTACTGTCTGTTTAATCTTTAATACTGAAGCAATCTTACGAGCTTTTCTAAGAGTTATATCTTTGATTTCAATACCTTCTAATAATTCTTCAATTGTGGGTTTCTCTTGAACCTTTTCAACTGGTTCTACAACTTCATCAATTTCATCCCATATGTCTTTTAATTGTTGTTCAATAGGTTTGATAGTTTCCACTTCACCAGAATCATTCTGAACAACAATTTCCCCTGACTCATTCATGAACCAAGCGTCATCATTTACTGAACTATGTTGCTTAGACCCAAAAGTTAATCGATAAAGAAAACTGTAGATTAAGACAAACAAAAATAAACTAAACATCAAATCTTCCATGATTAAAAACCTCGTAGTAAATATTTTGAAGAGACATAAAAATTGATTATTTTAAACTAAGCGAGATAACCAATTTTCACTTTTTTTTCGCCGATAGGCGCTCTTCTCAATTTTTCAAGGTGTTTTACGAATCTGGTGGTGATTCAGAGTTTTTCGTTCGCTATAAATAATAGTTTAGTTATACAGTGAGCGAGTTCTTTCTAAGTGAGCTCATTATTACAACTCTAATTCTTGGTTTTTTTGTCGATCTTTGTTAGATGTTTTCTTAGACAATGAGTTTGGTTTTTTTGCTTCTAATTCCATTATTTTTTGAATTTCATGCCAACGAATTAGCCAACTTTGTTGCCAACTACTAACATCGTCTTCCACAACCAATTTAGGAATATTATCGGGGAATATTTGTTGATCGTTACCACTAACAACTATAGTATCAAACCTAGTTAAATCTAGTTCCTTTAATTGTTCAGATGTCTCAAAACTTACATAGCAACAGGGACAATTATCTTTCTTAATTAAGTCATTTACTAAGTAAGCAGATACAGCTTCTACAGGAGAGGAGGTTACAACTATTTTCTTAATCGGATCTTCTTGAGAATGACTTTCAAAACCAAAGTGAGTATTTTTACTATCTAATAAATTATGTTTGTGCCAAATGGGATTTCCTTGAGGACTAGCACTTATTAAGTTATTTTTTTGTAAAGCAGTCGAAATTTGTTCGGGGATACCATAGTTATCCATTAGTTTTTGCTGTACGGTCTGCCACTGTTTAGGGTCGGTTATTTCTCGTTCTGAATCTTTGTTACTTGCTTACAAGCGTAACACATGTAGATTCAATCAATCAATCAAGTTATATGAGATGGTAAGGCTCAAAAATGTCGATTTTCCTTGACGAATCAGCGCCTAAAAAATGGAAAAAGGGTCGTCTATTTGTACTTGTTTAGACATGACAAAGTGGCAAATCATCTAGTAAAAAAAGGGCATTGTGCTCTGAAAAATGCTGTGATAAGTTATTAATAAGCAACTTGGAGACAGAAGAGCCAAAATTGTGTCTTGTAATTGTACTTTTCTTGTCTTTATCGTTTCTTAACAGTAATTTGTCTTTTTTGTAAAGTATTTTATCTGTCAATTAATTCGTCAAAGATTTTTTTAAGGCAATATTTTTGAATTTTATTTAGTCAGAGGTGTTACTAGTGAACGCAGTCAAACAAAAACGATTAATGGTAGGAGAAGGTTTAGAATTAAGGTCAAATTCAACTACTCCTTTAGGGCAGGTAATTAATTATTTACAAACCATTCCTTTGAATAATTCAGAAATGGCGAGGAATACTTTAATTTCTCGATTTTTACCATTCACTTTAGATTCATCTCATCCTGAGTACCGTTCTCTTGCTTTAGCTTGTGCTATTGAGTGTGAATCATGGGGAAGAGCGATTAGGGAATATTGTGGTTTACCATCTGCATCGACAGGAGTTCATTCTTATCCTTTAGTTTCTTCTGTGACTCCTGTTTCTTCTACTCCTGTAATGGGGGAATCTAATTCTGTGGTAGCTAATCAACTGCCTGTAATTGAATCTGATGAGGATTTATTAAACAAGTTCAAAAAGGAGCTACAAGGAATTGTTGATAGTGCGGATGGAGCTTATGAGGCGCGAGAGAAATTAAGAAAAATGCAGCCCTTACAAGAGTCGGATTGGACTGAGGACCAGTGGGATTTATGGGACGAATACAGTAGTCAACAACGAAGCATTATTCATAGACAAATGTTTGGCGACTTGGCAAAGAGCCAAGAAATAGCAACGGAAAAATGAAGAAGGCAGGAGGCAGCCCTAACCCTAAAGGGTATATCCGCAGGTGTATCCTTTAGGACACCTTCGGATAAGGATACCGCTCTGCATCAGGGCAGAAGGATCGATTGCCGCGAGAGCAATAATTCAATTAAAACTTATTAATCAAGAGAAATATGAATAAACGAGCATCTAAACTAACGTTAATTTTTGACCCTGGTACGAGCTTGACTAAAGTCTTGTATAAAGCGGGAAGAAAGGGTTCTGTTAAATATCTGACTATGGATTCTCATCTGCTTTCTGTCGGGGTGGAGATTGTTGCTAGACTTCATAAAACGAGTGGGTTTGGTAAACCTGAAGATAATGCTTGGTTACAGATAGATAATTCTTCTTGTTTTCTTGTGGGTAGATTGGCTCAGGAATATCGGGCTTCAACTAGTATTAAGTTGTTAAAGTATGAGTCAATGGTGCCGAAAATTCTGGCGCTGATTGGTGCGATTGGTCTTATGTTCCAACTCCGAAGCTAAAGCAATAGCGAGCTCGTTTTCTTCGTCTGTTTCGATTACTTTAGGTTGGTATTTAACTAATAGTTGACCATAGGTTTCTGAATTAATAGTAAGGGTCATTTTTCCATCTATCCTTAGAATATTCGGCGTGAGTTAAAACGTATTTGATATAAATTCTTTGATGTTCGTAGATAATATCAACAATTAAACGATAGCGATTACCTTTGATGTTGAAGACGGTAAAGTTACCCACTGCCTCAGCAGTCGAGTAAGTAGCTTGAACTTCATTTAAATTCTGCCATTTAGCTTTGCTAGCAACTCTATACCAAGAGTAGATCGATACCTATCCGAAACTTACTGACGCTCACCGAGATCTCGAATTAATTAGATTATGGATTTCCCAAAAGTCCCCCACCACCCAAAAAACCTATCTCATGGTCTCTCGTCAATTTCTCACCTTTGTCGGGAAGGAGTTAAACGAGATTAAGCTCGATGATATTTTGCTCTGGCTCGAATCGTTTCAACTGCGCGATTTCAGCCAAAACACCATCAATAATAAACTAGCTGCTGTTAAGTCGCTGTTTAGTTTCGGGGTCAAAACTGGTTATTTGTCGGCTAACCCCGCGGCCATGATTAAAACCATCAAGGCTAAAGAAGCTCTTAACGAGAGGATCTTGTTGGAGCAAGAGGTTAAGGAGTTGATCGATGCTGCGGAGTCCCAACGCGATTCTTTGATTCTCATCCTGCTCTATATTCTCGGCTTAAGAATTTCTGAATTAGTCGGTTTGAACTGGTCGGATTTTCAACCCACAGAAGAGGAAATCGCGGTCACGATTTTTGGTAAGGGTCATAAAACAAGGACATTATTAATAAGCCCTCAGTTATGGTCAGAACTTCAGCAGCTGCCAAGGAGCGAAAAAACTGAAGCGGTGTTTTTATCTCGCTTTGGCAATCGCTTAGACCGTCATGCCATCCATCGTTTGATAAAAAAAGCGGTGGAGAAATCTGGTATCAACCCCCATGCCTCGGCTCATTGGCTGCGTCATGCCCATGCCTGTCATAGTTTGAATCATGGAGCGGGAATTGATTTATTGATGAAATCTCTAGGGCATAGTTCTTTGGCGGTTACTTCGCGCTATCTGCATGTTAAACCGTCGGAGTGTAGCAGTAAGTTTCTTGATTTAGATTAGTGGGCAAAAAATCTCAATTTCGAGGCGAAACTTTTGACTTTTGAGCGCTCACTAGATAGAGGATTAATTGGTTAGTTATTTGATAATTTGTTGCGGAAACATCATCAGAGCTAATCTCAAAATTAAGTAAACTTATGTATCATTTTCTAAGATTTAAAATCTCAAGTGGTAGATTAATAATTGAAGCCTAATAAGCTTCCCTGACAGAATTACGGGTTAATTCATATTTATTTATGGAGGGAAAAATCTGACTGATTTAAAATCTGTCTCGTCAAATAAAAACATTAACACTCATCTAAAAAACTGATATTTTCTCAAGTAAAAAAAGGGAGTTAATTTATTTACTGATATTAAACAGTAAAACTCCAGTTTGAATTAATTAAAAGAGAAAATACCTCAGTGAGTCTAGCTTGGGTGTTGTTGTTTTGGTCGCAATATCCAGTTACACTTCGAGCTCTCCACGTTCAACCATCGGAATGTACAAGGCGGATTTATTGATTGGTAAGAGCGCGATCTCGCTTCTACGGTAAAATAATTTAATTCTGCGATCGCTAACTTTAGAAAATGCCTATAGATTCAAAACGATATCCCGATAATTGGAAAGAACTAGCTCTGTCCGTGAAAAAGCTGGTTAATTATGAATGCCAATGCTGCGGCAAGAGATGCTACAAACCAGGAGAAAGGCCAGAAAATCAGACTCGTTCTGAATGGACAGCTAATATCCTACAGGTGCATCATCGGGATTTTAACTGCTTTAATAACCGCTCTAATAATTTGATAGCTTTGTGCAGTGCATGCCATTTAAATGTTCATAGAAGTCGATACAGTGACGTAAGTCCTGGTCAAATGTCATTGTTTTAGCGATTTCTTGAATCAACGCGATCGCGTAGCGCCTCGCTTTGCGAGACCACGCAGTGCCAGCGGAGCTGATCGCAGATCTTAATTACTCATTCCTCAAATACCATGTACTAGAAAAGTCTCATAGTTACAAGAACGGTCGGATTCGCTGTCGCTCAGTTGTTTCGTTCACTTCGCGCCGGGGAAGCATTTTAGCACACGAATATTATTAACTAGTTTGTCAATTGCATGTATCGCGTGTGCTTTTATCATGCTTAGGGCGCTCCGTTCACTAGCTAACATTTTGGTGGGCTAGGAGGGGGGCGGTATTCTTTTTGTCTATTGGCTTGTGAGTGGTTGGATTGAGAAAAAAACCTCCTAATAAATAGGAGGATAGTAAAATCAGATTTTTTAATGGATAGTTACTGAATATTCATGAGATTCAGAGAAGGAAGCCCAACCAATGTCAGAATCAGATTTAAGCAACTTTCGGATCTCAGTTAGATTTGCTTTATACGTGACCTTGACATATTCATCTGGCAATTCTTCAGGAGGGACATTAATCAATATTTGGGGCTGTTTTTTCCGCAAACCGATTTTGACCGTCGTACCATCAATTTTTTTCACATCAGATCTAATCATCTGAGCCATGAGATATTTTCTTAATCTAGCTGCTCCATTCTCAGCTTGTTTAGCTAAGGCTTGAATCCTTTTCGCTTCAGCTTTTCTTGCTTCGGCTAAGGCTTCTTGATGACGAATATAGGCTGCTACTTCTTCAGCTTTAACTTTAAAAGATTCACCTGTTTCTAACCATTTGTTGAAGGTTTGTTGTAGCTGATTTTCTAGTTCTTCTTCGCTTAAAGTTTCATCTTCTTGAAGGTCAGAAATTGCTGTTTCTAGTTGTTGAATATTGTCGGATAATTCCCAGAGTCTAGTTGATTTAGTCATAGTTTAAGAGTGAATGTTGTTGTTTATGACCTTTACAGAATTACTTAGCCAAAGACTTTTACTATTCAGGAAGCATAAGGTTGGATATCTATCAAAATCTGTCCTAGTTTTCTCTTTGCTTCCATTAATTCATAAGTATTTTGTAGTCTCAAAAAATATCCTTCAGATAGTCCAAAATAACGACATAATCTTAAGTCGGTATCTGCTGTAACTCTTCTGGTTCCATTAACTATGGCGTGAATTCTATTTGATGGTACAGCGATCGCTTTTGCCAAGGCATTTTGACTCATTCCGATCTCTTCTAAGAATTCTTCTTTCAAAATCTCTCCCACTTTGGGATTATCTAATAACTGCTCATCCATGTAAATTTCCCCCTATTATTAGTATTTTTAGTGATAGTCTACGATTTCTACTTCATTGGCATTTCCCTTATCCCAAGCAAAGCAAATCCTCCACTGTCGTTCAATTCTGATACTGTATTTGCCTTGGAGATTCCCTTTTAATGCCTCTAATCTATTTCCTGGTGGATTACGGAGATCTTCAAGTGTTTGTGCGGCATCCAGTTGGCGTAATTTTCTCAATGCTCTATTTTGTATGTTTCCTGGTAATTTCGATGAACGATAACCATCCCAAATCCGTTTAGTTTCTTTGCAGGCAAAGGTTTTAATCAAAGCTTTATTGCCAATAATTATATGTGATACGTATCATATATAACTTAATTATAGAGTATATATTCTCAATAGTCATTTCTAATATCTTGATGTCTGCGCTCAACATCAAATTGTTCTTCATTAGTTCTACTTCTAAATCTCAGATTTTTAGTCACATTTAAGTCTATTGAAGCTAGTCGCTTCTGATGCTTTTGTTGACGCCATTGCTGCCAGCTCTGACGTTCTTCTGCGTCCAGGCGATCGCAGATCTCCGCAGAAAATCTTCTATCTAAAGTATTAGTTTTATATAAATATCTACCAAGTTGAATATTACAGTTAGTTGCATTACATTCAACTGGTTTATGTCTGCCTGAGACATAATTCTTAATTATTTTTTTAACTAGTAAGTCTTGGACTAAACCCGTGTCATGGCAACAAAAACAGTTCCAAGTCGGCTTCCAAGATTCGGCTTCATATCCTGGTTGTGCCTCTTCTCGTAGCTGTAGAGGTTGGAGTTGAGGATAGTTATTCATTTGCCAGACACGCATTTTCTCAAGTATTCAAGAGAGTAGAATTGGGCTTCAAACTCATATTCATTCCAGGTTCCACAGACATCTTTAACAAACTGGATTCCGTTTTCTATCTTTTGTCCTGTGACATGACCGAGTTGGTGCATTAGGTCATACCATTCAGCAAATTGTTTGTCTTTTGTAGCTTGCTGTGTTTCAGGCGCGGCTTGTTTTTTCCATTCTGAATACAATTCTTCAAAATGAGTGTTAATCCATCTTTTAGGCAGAGTCGGACGTTTGGGGAGTTCGTCTACTTTTTGAAAAGCAAATTCTAAAAATTTCTCTCTCTCTTCTTTTTTCAAAGCTGTTAGCTTTTGGATCTTGGCTATTGGCTTGGTTTGCTCGGTTTTAGAGAGAGAAATATGATATATATTTGATCCAATATATGGTGAATCGCTGGAAGCATTGGTTTTATTAGGAGTTTGGCGATCTTGATTCGCGCTTGGCGTGACATGATTTACGCGGGGCGTGACTCGATTTACGTTTGGCGCACTCTCATTTTCGGCTGGCATTTTCCCGATTATTTGAGTGGTAATTTTGAGGGCAATGGGAATTGTTTCTCTAATTTTGGAAATCGCTCTGCGGAATTGATGAATGGTAATTCCTAATTCCTTGATGGCTTTTCTGGGGTCAATGGAGATTTTCCAGCCTGGGGCAAATTTGATTTTGATGTAATAGTCTACTAAACCAAAGGTGGTTAGTTTGCCTAGTTGGTAATCAGCGATCGCTTGTTCGAGTGTAATCTGATAAAATTGAGTCATTTTGCTAGTTTTTGTATTTAATTGACTAGTTGGGAGAGTTAAAAAGTTAAGAAGTAAAGCAGTAAAACAGTGATTAAGAAACTGATTGACTGTTTTACTGTCTGACTGCTCACTGATTCAGCCCCACAAGTGAAGTCCTAAACCCCAACGGGCACAGCTTCGACGGAAAGCTTGTGCTTCGGCATTGGAATAGGGATCTCCATAGGCATCTAAATCTGAGTTTTCGTTGCCGGTAGCGGAGCGGGTAAAGTCTCCTTCTCGTGCCTTGATGGTTAATGCGCCTATGACACATACTTTGGTGCCGTCGAAGCTGGTGTTGATATTCCACTCAAATCCAGGGGCATAGAAGTCCATGAGCCGATTGAGTTCGTACCAGGAGACGAAGTTGATTTTTCGTCCTTTGATGGTTTTGTGTTTGATGAATCTGGGCTGAATTGGTTTTCTTAAGTCGGTCATGATTTCAATTAAGGGTCTTCTGAATTCTCTAAAGAGTAGGGAGTCTGCTTGTTTGGTGGTGATTTGTTTGCCTTGGTTTTCGATGATTTTCATTTGCTGGTGAGGGGTTGTTAATTAGCTGGTGATGTTTGGCTCTTGGCTCTTGGCTTTTGGCTGTTAGCTATTAACTTCGCTCTAGAAAAGCTAATCGCTAACAGCCAACCGCTAACAGCTATCTAAAACGGTTCATCCGTGAAAACGGTTTGATATTTCTTGTCGTAAAATTCAGCTACACCAGAGAGATAACCACTGCGGTAGTTCAGGTTTGACCACATATCGGGATTGGGTTCTGAACCGATTACGCCATCAAATTTTCCTTCGGAGTGAATATCGGTTTCTCGATCTATTCGCGCCTCTACTGCGATTAGATCGTTCTCTATCCGTTGTTGTTGTTCTATTTCCAGTGATATATTTAAAGTCATAATGATCCTCTTAATAGGGGGTAAAGCAAAAGGCGGTTAGTTTTCCAGACGCAGCCGTCTTTTGTTGTTAATGTAATTATACTAGCACGTTTTACGTTAACGTACAACTGAAACGTTGTGCTATTATGTATATACTTAAACAATTAAAGGTAAACGCTATATGATTAACGTTCCACTGACTATTAATGCGAACATCGTCGACGTAAAAGTACCGGATTTTGAGATGAGAGCTTACGTCGATATCAGCAAGTATTGGAGTGAAAACTTATCGGTAAATGCTGCTTATGAAGCACTGCTCATGAAGGGCATGAAAATTGACAGAAGAACTTTGTCTTCTGCTAAAAACGGTACTTTAGCTCGTAGTGAATACTCTACTTTAATTCGCCTTAGAAACTGGGTAAGAGAATTATCAGGCAACGAAAATCTTTCAATTGATGACATTCTCGTAATTAGAGAAGACGATGATAATGACTCTGAGTAACGCAGATATAAAAATAGCGATAAGCCTAACGGCATAGCTTCGCTACGCAACTAGAGAATCTGAAAAGCATTTGGATTTAACATTTTATCTTTTAAAAATGATCTGTCGGGATTTCATATCCTCAAATTAGTTTTAATTTGGAGGCTTACAAGTGCTGACAAAGGTTTTCTTCATCATTTTTAGGTCAGAATCTGAAATAATAGAGCTCTGACCATCTAAGATTGTTTTCACATCAACACTGTCAAATACAGGAACTCTAGAATCTAAATTATGTAAGATTTCTGAAATCCCTTTCGGCATTTTAGATTCCTTCCAGGATGAGCCAGAAAAAGCTAAATGAAATCCAACTAGAGCTCTGGTGAATCTATTGTAGTACTCAGTTACCAATCTTGTGTTTTCCTCAAATGGAACCTCTTTAAGCGGACGAGCAATATGGCCAAGTCCACCCAAACTACCTTCAATAAGCGAAGAAAAAGGAGGTAAGTCTTCAGTATGAAACAAAAGAAGATTTGCATTTTCAAAATTAGTATTTGAAAGATTTGCTTTAGTAAAGCTTGGATGTATTTTATTCATAAATGGCAATGGATCATATTTATCAGAGGCTAAGATGAATATTGGAAAATCTGAAAAGTCAGCATTGCTTAGATCAGCACAACTAAAATCTGGACCCTGGTATGAACCACCACTTTTATCTAATCTGTGATAAGCAAAAGAGCCAGCCCACCTATGATTTTTACGTTTGTCGGTAAATTTTGCACCACTTAAATTTGCTCTAACAAATTTTGAACCCTCAAGAATTGTGTGATCGAATACAGACTTAGAAAGGTTGCTCTCAGAGAAGTCTGCACCATGAAGTATGGCTTCAGTGAAATCTAATTCCTTTAAACTTAATCCAGTAAAATCACAATATGCACAATAAATACCAGATAAGTCATTAATCAGAACCCCCCTCCTAATCAATATATTTATAGCTTCGGCAAGGCTTTGAATTCTAGCTTCTGCACTTCCATCTTGTAGACGAGAAAAATACCACTGATGTTCATCCCACAGGTTTTCTTTCTCCACCATTGATTGACTGAGCCTAACAAGATCTTTGAGAGTTGTCATCAAAATATCTTTGTCAATAGTTGATGTTGAAAGAGAAGAAATTAGAGAAATCATTGCGTCTCTGACTATCACATCCTTTTCGGTAGCAATAGCATGAGCAACGGCAGATAAAATCTCAGCCTCATGACTGTTACTATGCCTCTCACTTAAAACAATACGCAATGCACTCACTCCGTAGAGTTTAAGATTAGAACTTTCACTGTTAAGATTACCAATTGCCCTCTCGATTCGAGTATTAGTACGTTCTTCTCTTTGAAGTTGGATTTGCCCAACACCTTGCAAGACTGACCAGGCTAGTGTTCCTATTGCAGCTATTCCTGCAAGAGCGCTTACCATTGTGCCATAAGTTTTTATTGCTTCATGACGCTTGTAAGCTTCTGACATTTTATATTTAATATCATCCCGTTCAGCTTCAAGTTTTTCGAGCTGAACTTGCTTGATTCTCTCTTCCAGAAATTCATTTTCTGAGTTTGGAGATTCCATGTCACATGATTGAATATCAGTTGTCTGTTCAGATGATGTTTGCACGCCTGATTCAGGTTCTAGGTTATTAGTCATAGATAGTAAAGACTAAAAATTAATACTAAAGAAATAATGTAATCCTTATTCATATTAGCTACCGCTTAGTTATACATATTAGGTATTTACGATACTACAAACTGCCCAATATAGACACGATTCTGAGATAAACTTAACCTCAATTTTGAGACTTAATTAGGATTTTGGTATGAGAAAGGGATTAAACGGAGACATGAATTTTCACTTTCTTCAAACACGAAACTGAGCCTAAGTTACACCCCTGTAGAGCTTATTTTTTGAGTCTTCTTGAAACTTTCGACTCTTGCTATCTTCGCTGCACCGAAGTCAATGCCCTTGTCCGAAGGATTTTTTTCCTTAAAAAACCAAATAACACTCTAAAAAACGGCTTGACGAGAGTGCTACAATTGGCGAGCAAGTCGAAGAGTGATGCTCACTAGTTAATGGACTGGAGACAAGCGGACTAATCAGCTAATGCGGAGCCGCGATTGACGAGTGCGGGCTTCATTTCTGTTTG
>JASJDR010000249.1 GCA_030065615.1 Xenococcus sp. MO_188.B8
AAGTGTGGGATAGCTAATTAACTTCTCCCAAGACTAAGCAGCGCTCGCTAATCCCTCTCTCATTGCAGCAGTAGTTTTCTGGACGACTTATAATTGAAGTAGCTCATCACTAATCGCACTGTAACTTCTGTCTGTCCCAAAACTTTGGCAAATTTCTTCTGACTTCTGCTCTCTGCCTTATTCAACTTTTAAATATCAAATATCAATAGGATTTAGTATCACTGTGCAAAATAAATGATTTAGGCTTGATAGGGATTCTTGCAACTTATAGATGAAACGTTATGATTCTTCTACTTCATGAAAAATTATGGGAGCATTTCGCAATCTTTTGTAAGTCCGATAACTACGGTAGAGCTCAGTGTTACCAAAAGAGAATGCTTCAACCGCTTTCCAAACAAAGACCCAGCCACCTATATTAAGTGACTCACGTAGGATAGATGGCAATAAGTTTTGAGAAGCAATCTGCCACGTTATCCCTCCCGCCAAAAGAAAAAAACCAACTAAAAAACAATAAAGGGTTCGGCGGTTGTTTAGATTAAGCTTTTTTTTAATCAGATATATTTTAAAAGTGAAATGATTTTTAAAACCATCCCGTGATTTCTCTTCCTTTTGCCGATTTCTCATTCCTTCTGGAATTGTAAAGTGAAATTCAATCGGATATCGAAAAGGAATTTCATCAGAGCATCTTTCTAGGAAGTCTTCTAACTCTGGATTAACTTCTCGACGCTCAAAGGGGTCAAAATCCCATTTGTTGAAAATGTCGGTATATCGAGCTAAGGCAATCTCAATGGGGCAGACATTAGTATTTTGGTCAATTTTGTAGATTTTGTCGAAAATTTTATCTATTTTCTTCATTTTAACACTTAATGCAAAGCTCCTCCCCTAAGTATTTTCCCCAAAAAGTAACATCAAAAAAATAATTTTATTTAGACTAATCTGTCTGGTTGATTAAACTTTATAAGCGCTGTCATTTTATCACTCCCACAATTCCTTGACACAATAACTATTCGTCAAAAAGTCGAAACTAAAATTTAGGAAATATTCTTGTCCTGCTTATTCTTTGCGACACAACCCCTTTTTGTATAATAATTACAAGTTTTTTTAGCCAAACTATCTAAATGCATACATTATGGTTTATCAAAGGATCTTGACTGCTTTAGACTTTTCTCCTGGAAGTGAAACGGTCTTTAACCAAGCTGTGGAAATTGCTCAACAAAATCAAGCTACCCTTATGTTGTTACATTGTATTTCTTCTGACTCTTACTTGCCCTACCGCCCCCACGATACTTTTGATGTGAATCCGTGGGCAAGTTATTCCAGTATGTTGACTAGCTCTTTAGAAAAAGAAAAAGAACTCACTATCCAAAAACTATCTGATTATGCTCAAAAGGCGCAAAATAAAGGAGTACAAGTTGAATGGCAATGGGAATTTGGAGAAGCAGGAATCTGGATTCAAAAGATGTCGGAGACTTGGCAAGCGGATTTAATCGTTTTGGGTCGTAGAGGCTTAAGCGGCTTGGAACAAATGTTACTAGGCAGTGTAAGTAACTATGTCGTTCAGCGTGTCGCTTGTTCTGTAATACTTGTACCATTAAAAAAATCTTGATTCTGTTTCAGAGCTTTCAGTCGAAGAGTAGTGTTGTAAATCTGTTGCCAAAGGCGATATCTTAACGCAAGAAAGTAACTATACTTAAAATTTTAACGACTGTTTTTATCACTGTAACTTGCCCAGATTGCTGCTCTAAAAATGTTGTCAAACAGGGAAAATCAGGAAAGGGAAAAAAGTCATAGAACCTCTTGATTATTTGTCAAATATGGAGAGAGACGCGATGTCAGACAATGAAAAAGAAAACGGTGTCCGATAGTGCATCAAAAAAGTGTGGGATAGCTAATTAACTTCTCCCAAGACTAAGCAGCGCTCGCTAATCCCTCTCTCATCGCAGCAGTAGTTTTCTAGCGAATATGAACCCAAATCTAATTGAAATAGCTCATCACTAATTGCACTGTAACTTCTGTTTTTTAATCATATATAGACGTTAGCTCTGATGTAGTAGTCATTAGGAAACCTGTAGACGTGAAGAAATCATTGTCTTTATGACGGGTCTTTATATTGTATGATTTGACTAGACCTTACATGTGGCGGTTCAATATAATGTCTGAATTATTAGTTGGGCTTCACTCACAAAAATCCTTCTTCTTAATCAAACCTCAGAGGCATTACTTATGAAGGCAAAAATCAACGAAATCTTAGAAGAGTTCCGAGAATTTGTAACCACTCACAACTACAAGGACACGCCCATACTGACAGCCTATGTCAATATCGATACAACTAAACCGGAAAACCAACGTGAGCGACCAGCCTGGCTTATCGATTTGAAGAATGAAAGCAAGCGGCTCGAAGAGCAACTGACCCCTGAAGAATTAAAACGCTACGATAACGTGAAGAAGTGGTCTCGTGTAGAAGAAATGGTCATAGGGCATCTTCAGGAAAGACCAACTGGTCGAGCTGTTGTCCTGTTTACCGATCTTGAGGATTTAATTGCAGTTGATCTACCCGTCAGCATGCCAACAAGACTGTATTATGGATTCCCCCAAATAAAGCATTTGCTATTTGCACTCGATCAGTATAAAGAATACCTGGTAGCCCTGTTTTCTGGAGATGAATATAGGTTGGTTGAAGTGCTCCTTTCCCTCACCACTGATGAGCTTTCCGTAGAAACAGACCTGGAAAAAATGCGAAGATCGCGTTTTCCCTTAACAAAACGTGCCTCAGACGCGACCCGAGCCGCTAAGGACTCAGGGCAAGATTCTCGCAGGAGAGAGTATGAGCGTCGCTTTATCAAGGTAGCGGCGGATGAAATCAATCACCTATTTTTCGAAAATGCGGATTTGGAACGCCTGATTTTGGGTGGCAATCTAAAACAGGCGCATGGAGTTAACAATAGCCTCCACCCAAACATAAGAGAGCGAGTGGTTGCTATCGAGCCTATTGACTTTAAACTTCCCCCAGTAGAAATTGCGCGCATGACTAAAAATATCGCGGATGAATATGAGCTGACCCATGACCTCAACGTTGTTCAAGAACTGGTCGAACTATTTAACCGCAACGGCACCGCTGTGCTCGAACAGCAAGGGGTAGAATTAGCCTTGGGTCAGGGTCGGGTAAAAACATTGGTAATTCCTTACCCCATTGACAAGACTGATTTTGATTCCCTCATTGCCGATGTGGTCGTCAGTGGAGCAGAGGTTGAGTTTGTTTATGGTGCTGCTGCTGACAAATTGAATCAGTACGGGGGGATTGGAGCCAGACTCTACTACTCGGCTCAAAACTAGTATAGATGCCATCAGGGATTAATCTTCTTTCAATTTTCAGTGTAGCGACAGTCATTGTACATGGAGTAGGAATTCTGACTGCTGCCCATGCAGTGATGGTAGTGCAGTCATCCCGTGGGGCGATCGCCTGGGGAATTTCTTTGATTACTTTTCCGTGGTTAGCGATTCCTTTATATTTGATCTTCGGTCATAACCAATTCCAAGGATATGCCAAAGCATTACAAGCTGCTTCTGAGGAACACCATAAATTAGTCAGTCAAGTATATAGTAATATCCTGAAATTCAAAGCCGTACTACCAGAAAAATTTTTCATCTTGGGAAAACTTGCCGAGAAATTTACGCCTCTTCCTTTTACTACTGGCAATGAAGTGAAATTATTGATTAATGGGCAACAAACCTTTGATTCCATGTTGCAGGCGATCGCAAAAGCTCAAGAATATATCTTGTTGCAATCCTATATTATCAATGACGATCGCCTAGGCAATGAATTTAAAGAAGCGCTGATTGCCAAAGCTAAGCAGGGAGTAATGATTAACCTCCTCTACGATAAGATTGGTTCTTCAAAATTATCCCGTGATTACCTCAAATCTCTGCGGCAACATGGCATTAGGGTCAGTGGTTTTGGGAGTAGCAAAAGTAAAGGTAATCGCTTTCAGGTTAACTTTCGCAATCATCGCAAAATTCTGATTATCGATGGTCAAATAGCCTTTATGGGAGGCTTAAACATCGGCGATGAATATCTTGGGGAAAATCCCCGTTTTGGTTCGTGGCGCGATACTCATCTCAAGATTCGTGGGGCTGCGGTTCAATGTTTACAGAGTGTTTTTCTTCGAGATTGGTATTGGGTGAATAAAGAAGCTCTGCAAGTTTGTTGGCAGGTGCAAGAGTCTTCAAAATATAATCAAACTGCTTTAATCTTACCAACAGGGCCTGCTGATCGATTAGATAATTGTAATTTATTCTTTCTCAATTTAATCGAGCGATCGCAAACTCGCTTATGGATTGCCAGTCCTTATTTTGTACCCAACAATTCGATTCTTAATGCCCTCCAGTTAGCTGCCTTGCGCGGTGTAGATGTGCGAATTATCTTACCCAATCACCCCGATCATCTTATTGTCTACTTTTGTTCTTTTGCTTACTATAACGATTTGCAGGAAGTAGAAATTAAGTTATATCGTTACCGTTCGGGATTTATGCACCAAAAAGTTATCCTGGTCGATCGCGATATTGCAGGAGTTGGTACGGTTAACCTCGATAATCGCTCGTTCTTTTTAAATTTTGAAGTCATGACTTTTTCTATTGATAGTCAATTTATTCAAAGCGTTGAAAATATGTTGCAATCAGACTTGAATGTTTCTCGTGCGATCGACCTTAATACTTATCATCAAAAATCCATTTGGTTTAAATTAGCTGCCAAGGTGTCTCGATTGTTGGCTCCCATACTGTGACCGACATTGCGTGCCACTAAGCTATTTCGCATTTAACTTTCCTGTTAGGCTGCATGGGAGCGGGGAGCAGGGAGCAGGGGGAAAGAGGATTTGAAGTTCTTTCTTTTATTAATCAAAGATGTCACTTAGATGCGTCCAAGCTTACTCATAGCTCGGTTCTATTTACGTCAGTTTGGCTGATGCTTTTTCTCGATCTCGGTTATTGGTAACAACAAGGTATCCTCAATTTCTTGAAGATTTTCGGAGTATAAACGCTCTGAAACAATATTCAAGCAATTCATTTGTAATTTATTGGTAATGTAGTTAGAACAGTAATAAAGTAAGATTAAAAATTTTAACTAAAAGTTTTTAACAGTATATTTAACAGAATCAAATTCATATCGCTGTGAAAAATCCGTTTCACCGTAAATATTAAAGGTAATTGTGGGTTCTTCTCCTAAAGGTTCAACACTGTGAATCGCATCAGGCATTAAACCAATAATATCTCCAGGAATAAAGTTATATTCGTCTATTAATTCTATTTTATGAGGATATTCTTTATCAGGAGAACGCTTCCAGAATCGATTTTTTTCCTGTCCATCAATCAGCGCCACGATTCCCCAAGTAGCATGATTATGAATCGGCGAAACATTTCCTGGTAACCAAGCTACAGTTTGAATTGTGATTGGATAATCTTGTTCTTTATAAAGAGTGTTAACGGACCAACCAGTTTCAGGATTAGGAGTATGATATTCCATTTGGAGCCAATAGGAACTCATCAGTAACTTTCTGACTAGAGGAAAAATAGCTTTCAGGCGATCGCGATCATCTGGTATCGTGAGTAAGATGTCCTCTAGATCTGTTAAAAACCGATACAGTCGATAAGGCTGTTCTGGGAGATCTGGTTCTAAAGTTGCGTAGGTCTGGCGCGAGCTATCATTATCAATAATCCAATTACTGTAGTTTTCTCTCTCATTTTCAGTCATATCGCAGATATCTTTAAAGAATTACCCAGGTTTTATTATAATAATACGATTGTTAATAACGAGGAATATAGTTTATGGTATCCCAAGATAATGCGGTAAATTTAGCTCAAAAATTTCCTTCCTTGTCATTAACTATTAGTAACTTACTAGATAAGCGGGAAAAGAATTATGGCATTTTTCAAGTAACTAAAGAAGCAGATTTTTATTCTTTATATATTCCCAGTTTGCCAAGTTTTAAACTCTACCAAAATGAAAAGAGCAATGTATATAAAGGTTATTGGAGAGAATCTGAGCTGCCAGATCTCAAAGATAGAAGCTGTAAGCCCGATCTTGTAATCAGAAAAAAACAAAAACAAGTTCCTCAGCGCAAAACTAATAAGCTTGTTAAACAACGTATTTATGAAATTGTTTATAAATATAATCCTTCACCAGAAATTCGTTTTGTTAATCAGCTTTTGGCAAGTTTTATTCAATCCAAAATAGAAGCGAGTATTCCTTCTGCTCCTATAGATGAGATGATGCCTTTAATTTTGAAGAAAGAAGTGTAACAACTTAAGCAAAGAGGAAATAGGTTAGATGCAATTGAAATAGTAGATAACGCTCATATATGCGATCGCTTTTTCTGGTGAGGCTGATGCACTAACAGAATTTATTATTGTTTGCTATAACTTCTTAATTACATATCTAACTAACCCCCCTAATAAACCGAAAATCAATATTAATAAAATAGGAACTGCTAATTCGCCTATGATAGTGTTTTCACAAATACTAGGAATCTTATCAAAAACCGTTTCACATTTAATGTTATCTGATTTGACCAAGCCTGCTCCTGCCATTCCCGTACCGATAAAGGTGACTAGAGTTTGAAATCTACGTTCTCTTTCCCCTTTTTCTAGCTCAATTTTACTACTCATGGCATTAATATTGTTTTCTAATAATTTAATACCAAGCTGCATATTTTCAGTGTCTTTATTGATTTGTGCTAAATATTTATTGCTAACAAAATCATCAAATTTATTAAACTCATCTAAAGTATTTTCTGCTTGAGCTTTTTGCTTTATTAATTCGACTCTTCTTTGATAATTTACTAGATTAATTTCAATAATTTGCTTTTGGAAGGTTAGGTTTAATAAATCAAAAGTATATTGATCGAGAATATCTTGAATATTATTGAGTCGTGCTTCAGTACTAGTTAGATTTTTATCACCATATTTATTCTGTTTAATAATTTTGGTATTTTCTTCTGCTTTGCGATAGTGATTTACTAAACCTGCTTTAATAGAACGACTTTGGTGATATGCCCAAGTAATTTTATGGCGATAGCAAAACAATCCCATCCAATCTGAATAAAACTTGGCCATTTTTTTTGACATATCAGCGATTTTCATTGGCACATCTTTGTTGGGAAATAACAAGATGACTACATGATGATGGGGATAGGATTCTCTGTGCCAAATCTCAAATAATTGACCATTTAAAAAATTACCTTGGGCGTATAATCCTTGTTGCCAGTTTTTGCCAGGGAATAAAGCCTCATAGCTAGCTTGGGCAATGGTTGCGGCGTTTTGGCGATCTGCTTCGGCTAACCAACCTGAAACTAGCCAAGTTTGACCAATAGTTAGATCATCTTGTTCTATTTTATTGGCAATTTCGGTTTTAATATCGGCGAAAGATGCTATATCTTGAGGTTCGGTGAGATTGTCTACTGAACAATCAAGCTGTAATCCATAGACATCATTGATCCGCACGGGATAGTAATATCCTTCTAAAGCTGGATTCTGGGGTTTGAGCTTAAATTTCTTGTAACCTGTTTTCGGATCGATATATAGGTCAAAATATTCAACTTCGTTTTCTGATTCGCGAAAGTTAGCTCGCACCTCGGGAGGAAATTTGACTAAAAAATCTTGCCTTTGCTGCTCAATTTCCTCTGAACTTAAATTCAGCGCACTCTTTAAGTCATAGGTAAATAGGTCGATAGTAGGATAAAAAAGCTGATTCATGCCGCAGAAGGAAAAAGGATGGAATTGATTAACTAATTCCCAAAAATTGTTTTAATTTATCCAAAGAGCTAATCTTTTTGGCGACTTCTTCAGATTTGTTTGATTCACACACAACAATAACAACATTATTCAGTTGTTGTTGGAAATCTGTTACTGGAGTATTGTCTTCAAAACCAGGACCTCTAGCTTGCAAATTTGAAGTATCCGGGATTAATTCACTGATTTCTTGGTGATTGAGCAAGAGGGTGGGAAGGAGATCTTTTGGGATATTTTTGGTGGCAAGTTGCTTTTTATAAAATTGATAAGATTTGTTGAGCTGAGGATTATTAGCAATGGTTTTTAACAACTTTGGTTGAATGTGTTTTTCCCAAGCTTTAGGTGTTGTTTTAAACTGCTTGCCAACTTCTTTGAAGGCATTCTGTTCTTCGGCAGTGAGACTGTTAGGAAAGTCACTGAGAGCCAGAAGAAATGACCAGATAATTACATTACTGTTTGTAACAGACATAATTACTTTTAATGAGCATTAAAGAGCTTTTTGTACTATTATAATACTATAAGTTTCAAAAATACTTGGCGTGTACTAAGTGCTCCGAAATATGTCTTCACAATGGGAAGCTCAAGTTATAGGTATTAACTATTACACTTCACTAGAGATCAGTGGTCTCAAGAATTTAACTGCTGCTGCCAATGATGCTGAATCGGTTGCTACCAAATTAGAAGGCTATGGCTATGAGGCTATTAGGGTGCAAAGATTACCTCGCAAGCCAAACCCAGATCAAAAAGGAGAATGGTTAGTTAATACCGATGAAGTTGCGGTTAAGGCACAGGAACTGAAAGCTGCAATTACCAATATATTTAATCCTCCTGCTCCTAGTGAAGCACCAGAATTGGGATTACTATTTTTTTCTGGTCATGGTTGGAGGAAAAAGATCGATGGAGAAGAAAAAGTCTTTCTCGCTACTAGCGATGTCTTTCCTGAAGGTGGTGACTATGGAGTTGCTTTAAGTTGGGTAGCGGAACAATTGCAAAAGAGTCCAGTACAAAAAATAATTGTCTGGTTGGACTGTTGCTACAGTGGCGAGCTATTTAAATATATTGATAGGGGTGTTCTGGATAGTCTGGATAAAGATTATTGTTTTATTACAGCGACTCGCTCCTATGAGCCAGGAATTGAAATTCGCCACCAGCAAGGTTTATTTACCCAAGTTTTATTAGAAGGGCTAGATCCAAGTCGTTTCCCTGAAGGAATTGTCGATAGTCATAAATTGGTTAACTATATCCAAGGCAAAATGGAGCAAACTGGGCAGGCTCCCCAGATGATTTGTTCCAAGATAACTATTCCTTTAACTATCAAGTTTCCTAAACGAAATTTTCAGGATAAATGTCCCTATCGTTCTCTTTCTTCTTTTAGTGAAAAGCCAGAAGATGCTCTGGTATTTTATGGTCGAACCAAACTCACTCTTCAGTTAATAGAGAGAGTGCGCAACCAGGAACGGCTGATCGTTGTCTTTGGTCAGTCGGGCAGTGGTAAGTCTTCTCTGTTGCGGGCTGGATTATTGTATCAGCTTAAATTAGGGCAAATAATTTCCGGCAGTAATAACTGGACATTTTTAGGACCGATTACTCCTGGTGATTTTCCTCTAGAACGTTTGCGTCTGGCTTTTAGGGAAAAATTAGGTCGAACTCATGAGCATTTGCCAATTATTCTGATTATCGACCAGTTTGAAGAATGCTTTACTATGTGTGACGAAGGATATCGTCATAATTTTATTCAAAAACTGAATGATTTACGCAAGTTACGGGAAAATCTGCTAATTATTCTAGGAATGCGGTCCGATTTTCGCAGTCGGTTGCGGGAATATCCAGAATTTACGGCGCAGATGATTAAGTTTAATGTGGAAAATTTAAATCGAGAGGAAATTAGAGAAGCTATTGAAAAACCTGCTCAATGGGTTGGACTAGGGATTGAAGGCAAGTTACAACAACAGTTAATTAATGATGTGGAGGATTATCCAGGAAGTTTACCGCTGTTGCAATATACCCTTACCGAGCTGTGGAAGGAGGCGAGAGCGCAACAAGAAAAGTTTCTACGTCTAGAGACCTATGAGGAATTGGGAGGAATTGAAGGTACGCTGGAAAAGCGAGCTGATGAAGTTTATGCCAGTTTATCGGAGGACAAAAAACAAGTTGCCAGGAGAATATTTCTGGAGTTGACTCAGATCGGCAATATTCAGGATACTCGACGCAAAGTTAGTTTGGAAGCTTTGGTCAATTCACACCATTCCTACCAGCTTTTGGATAATGTTACAGATTTTTTGGCTAATGAAAACAATCGTCTGATTACAAAGACTGATGCTGATAGTTGGGATAACGGCAAAGGAGAAGATGGGGAACAAGATGCAGGGACAAAGGATAAAATTTTGGATGTGGTTCATGAGGCATTAATTCGTAATTGGGGTAAATTGCGAGCATGGCAGGATGAATATCGTGATGGGATGGTGGTCGAGCGGAAAATTGAAGCTGCGGCTGAGGAATGGTTGGAGAAAGGGAAGAAATCTGATTATTTATTGCAGGGTGATCGATTAGCTGAAGCGCAGAACTATATTAAAGACTATGGTTATTTGGGAATGCTCGATGGCATAGGAGAAGATTTTATTGCTGCCAGTCAGAACCTAAAAGAACAGCAAAAAAAAGAAGAAGAAGAAGAAAAAGAAAGAAAGAGAAAAGAAGAATTAGAAAAATTGGAATTAAAAAGGCAATATGAAAAGCTAGCAAGAAAAGAAGCAGAAAAAGCCCGAAGGAAAGCAGAAGAGTTAGCAAAAAAAGAAGCAGAAAAAGCCCGAAGGGAAGCAGAAAAAAGAGAAATAGATTTGGAAGCTAGGAGAAAAGCAGAAGAATTAGCAAGAAAAGAAGCAGAAAAAGCCCGAAGGGAAGCCGCAGCAAGAGCCAAAGTCCAGCTCAAAGCGAATAAAAAATTACGTATCTTGTCTCTAGTTAATGTAGCTCTCACCTTAGTAGCAGGTTTTTTAGCTATAGGTTTTTTCGTTAATGGAAAAGAGTCATATTATAAACAAATAGCTTCTGACATTAACTCTAACCTTACTATTAATAAAGAGATAGAAGATCTTTTTAAATCTATAGATTTAGCAGGCGACAACAAAAAAAACAATAATATTTGGTTTTGGCTTCCACAAAGATGGTTTAAGCCTATAAATAAGTTAATACCAGAAGTTCAATCAGTTTTCTATCAAGCAGTAGACGCAAGCAAAAACAGAGCAATAACTACCTTTAAAGGTCATCAAGGTTCTGTCAGATCGGTAGCCTTTAGCCCCGATGGGCAGTACCTCCTTAGTGGTAGTGATGATGGGACTCTCAAGTTATGGGATCGGCAATCTCAATCTCTGGTTCATACCTTTGAAGGTCATCAAGGTTCTGTCAGATCGGTAGCCTTTA
>JASJDR010000250.1 GCA_030065615.1 Xenococcus sp. MO_188.B8
ACTTTCTTTGAATTCTTTGACTATCGGGGAAACGTCGCGAGATGAACCACCAACTTTATCGATTACTGCTCTAACGGTAACGCTTTTTCCTTCTTCTATTAATTCTTGACAGGCGATGAGAATTTGATCTTTTTTATCTTGGCTCATAATAGTTACAGTGTGGTTTCAGTGAACAATAAAGAGGGAATATCGGGAACAGTAATTTTTTGGTAACAGTGGTAACTGGTAACTGACTTAATACCAGGGTAAAAGAAGCTTAATTATTTCTTAAACCGTATTTTTACCCAAAATAAATTGAAGTAAGCGATTTTGGGCTGAGTTGGGAGAGATGGGATTAGGTTGATAAAAGTTACAATAGGAAAAATTGGAAGAGTCACGATCTGCATAGGTGCAGAATTAATATGACAACTAATGCTTCAAAAACTCAATGGAAATATCTAGAACCGCGTCCCGACTCATGGCGCAAACAGCTTTACATGAAAGGTAGAAAGCTGACCGCTTTTACTGTGTGGTCGGACATGATTGTTAATGAGATGACTCCAGAAGAGGTAGCAGATAGTAAAGATTTACCAATAGCAGCAGTAAAAGAAGCGATTACCTACTGCGAAACTAATCGAGAACTGCTCGAACAAGAAGCAAAAGCAGAACGCCGTTATTTAGAAGAGAGAGGAGTCATTCTTGAGCCTCTAAATCAGTCATTAGTCATCAGTTAACAGTCATCAATTATTGTTGGTTATTTTAGGAAGCAACTTCATGACTAATCAAGTAATTTATCCTCACATAGAAAAACCCAATGCTTCTGAGCCGGCACGTCTGCAACGTATTCAGCGGGTAAGAGTGGCTCAAATTGTTATGGACTACCTAGCTTATGGTTGGTCAGTGTCGGAAATCTGCCGTCAGCATCCTTATTTAACTCTTTCAGAAGCTCATGCAGCGATGGCTTACTACTTCGATAACCAAGAGGAAATAGATCGCGAAATTCGTACAGAATGGGAAGAAGCAGAACAGCTCAAACAAAATTCGCCTCCTTCACCATTTTTGGTGCGGATGCGAGCTAGTGGATTACTATAGTGGATTACTATAATCGTGTCAGTATCTCTTTACATGGACGTTCACGTCCCCCAAGCAATTACTTCACAATTACGTCGTCGTGGAGTAGATGTCCTAACCGCAATTGAAGACGATGCGGCAACTTTAAAAGACGAAGAACTGCTGGAACGAGTGAGAATACTGGGGCGAGTACTCTTTACCCAAGATATTCGTTTTAAAGCTTTGGCAGAAGATTGGCAGCGTCAGGGGAAACCCTTTGCTGGTTTACTGTTTGGGCATCAATTGAGGGGAACTATCGGACAATTTGTACGGGACTTGGAGGTGATTGCTATGGCATCATCCTCTGAAGAATGGCTGGATACAGTTGAACATTTACCTTTTCGTTGAGCAGTTGGTGACTGCATACCAGTTATTTGTTGGAGTTTTCTAACTATTTCGCCACGCTGAGAATCAATTTTCATAATCTCTGCTTCCAAACTTTTTCCTTGCTGCCATAAACTAAGCATCTGTGTTGTCGAACCGCTACCAAACTGGTAGTCAATCTCAATAAGCTGACGTTGTTGATTGTAGGTGTCTAACTTTGACTGCGCCAAAACATATTCCCTTTCGGCTGCTTCATATTCCAAAACTAAACCGAAAACTTCTTCTCGCAACTCCGATCTAACTTCAGCCTGTCGTCTGTGCAGATTGGCTCGATAGGCTTCTAATTCGGCACTCCTAACTTCTAAATTGGCGATCGCTATATTATCTCGCTGCACGTCTCCACCACCGAAAACATTAGCTGCGATGCGAAGAGGGTCTGTAGAAAGATAATTCGTCCAGCGTTTTTTAGATGTATGTTCAATCCGCTTTTCTGCTACTTCTAATCGCTTATCGATGAGGGCAATTTGTTGATTGAGAATGACCAGTTCGGAGGAATTAGCGATCGCTTTCTCGGTCAACTGCTCGATACATTCATTGCCACTGTCAAGACACAGTAACTCTTGAGAATCACCGTTCTTCTTCTGTGGTTTCTCTAACTTCAGTTTTATGGTTGGGTTTGGCTCTGCTGTTGGCCAGGGTTGAGCGATCGCTATTGACTGATAAAGTAAGCTCGACAGTAAGGGTATTGTCAGACTGACCAATCCATTTAATCTTTTTGATAGTGCCTTCATAGGGTGCTGTTACGGTGCTGATTCGGGAGATTTGATAGTCGATTTCTTGGATTTTTGCTTCGATCTGAGCTTGGCTGTATTCCCTTTCTGCTATGAGACGGGAGCGTTCTGACTCGGTTCGCTGGATGGAGAGCCATTGTTGTTCAAGAGCGATCGCCCGTCGGGTTTGTTCTAGCTCTCTTTGATATTCGATGTAGGCTCGGTTTTCTTTAGCAGTGGTCAGCTTGCTCTGGGCGAGTTCTAGTTGTATTTGAGCGGATTGTCGGGCAGCTTCGAGGTTTTTGAGATTGGCTTGTTCGTGTTCGAGGATGAGTTTGAGGTTGCCCCCTCCCGTCCCCCAAGAACTGGGGGACGCTAATTGGTTGTTTGCTGTCGGAGAATTATTCAGGAGTTGATGGATATGGTTAATCTTCGCCTGCTGGTTGGCGATCTTGGTTTCTGCTTTGGTTAACTGCTGCTGTTTGAGTTTGATAGCAGCTTCGGCTTCGGCGTAGGAGACTGGGGGAAGTTGGGCAATTTCGGGGATGGGTTGGGGTTTAGCTATTGGTGTCAGGGGTAGGTGGAGTTTTTCGAGGGATAGTTGTAATTGTTTTTTCTTGGCTTGTAGGCGGTTACGTTCGGAAACGCGATCGCTTAATATTTGTCCGGCGGCGATCTGCTCTCCTGGTTTAACTTTCAAGTCTTGAGGATTGGAGAGAGTGAGTTCAATTTTGATGTTGCGGGGTTCTAATCGGTTCTTTCTCCTTTCTGGTATTTCTGGGAGAGGGGTTGAGGGTGCGTTGATTGAAGCGATAGCAACGTTTTCAGTAAGGCGATTGTTGTTGAGGGGGATGAGTTCCCAGCCGACTAGGGCGATCGTGATACTTGTTATGGCCAAATATGACAATGCTTTGATGGTTAGTAATGAAGGGCGATTTAGCGAATTGTCAGTACTAAAATTATTTGATGGTTCGGTCAACTGAAAGCTGTTTACCCCCATTCGAGGGCAAGCAGTAGATAGATCATTGGTTGTTTGGGAATATGCGATCGCTGCTGTTTCTAGATCGCGATCGTGTGAATTCTGACTTATATTCCGTTGTTTTTTCCATTTACTGATGAGTTTTCGAGAGCAGCCTTGACCTGTGGTTTCTCTGACGTATGCGATGAGCTGGTTGTAGGTACCGTTTTCTGGGGCGGTTTCGAGAACTTGATACACTTGTCTGATTCTGCGCCAGTGGGGTGTCCCTTTTTCAGGGAATAGTGAGTTGATTGATGGGTTTGTGTTGACCTCTCCCCCAGCTCTTCTCAACCTCTCCCTAACCCTCTCCTGCGAGGAGAGAGAACATGAAGAAAGTACATTTATTTCTGTTTTTGGTGATGAGGTTTCTTGTGAAAATGCGACCCGCAAAGCGGATCTCGGAGAGATCGTTGAAGGGGTAGTGAAGCTGGTTTTTGCCGAGAAATTTTGCAGTAAGTCTTTGTTGACTTCAGTGTTGAGCCAATCGGGAGAATGATTTTTGAGGAATTTTCTAACTCGATTTAGCATCTTCTAGGCGTTGATAGTAAGGCAATATTTCTAGTAGTTCGGCTTCTTTCCCAAAGCGACAGAGTGCAGTTAGGGGAATGAGTTCGGCTACTTTATTCTCGGCAAATCTGAATTTTTTAGCAACTTTTTTACACTCAGTTTGATCGACTGGTAAAACTATTTTTGTGCTGGAATTGCCGATGACATCAGCAGATAGATGACGTTCGGATTGGGAAGCGAGGACTAGGGCGAGTCCAAATTTGCGGCCATCTGCTATTATTTGGTCGCAGGCACTACCTTCTTTTTTGGGCATTTCTTTGGCTTCATCGATAAACAAAAAGGTGCGGGGAAGTTTGCCCTGGATCTCCCCTCGTAAGCGGTGTTGGTTCATTAATTGCCATGCTAGTGATTCAGCAGCGATGGCTCTTAGTTCGGTAGGTAGTTTGGATAAATCGATGCGGATGAGTTTTTCGCTAAATTCTGGTTGGGGACGGCTGAAAACTCCATATTGAAAGGTCGCAGCTAGTTTGAGTTTGAGTTTCTGGCTATCTTTGCATTCGGTTCTGAGGGTGGTTTGATTGAGGGGTGGTTGATGAATTTGGATTAAATAGTTTTCCAGTTTAATTAGTTCCTGCCAGTCGGAGAGATGTTCGTAGTAGCGGATGGCTACGGTTTCTCCTGGATAGCGGTCAGACCCCGCGTCGGCGTAAGACGCAAGGGAACGCTGACCAAGATGGTCTTTGAGGAGATAGCGAATGTGATGATGGCCATCGATGCGTTTTTGAATGTTTCTGGCTGCTCCAATATAAACGAGTTTGTCCTGATGGAAAATGAAATAAATACCGCTGGTATTGGGTTTGCCGACGGGTAAATTTTTCGGGTTAATGCTTTCGGCTAATTCTTTCTTGCTTTCATCTTTAACGGCGGTAGCTACACGACGGTTGAGTTCTTCTTCGATGTCGTCAAAGTTGGGGGCTTCTAAGCTCCAAGTCTCTTGTTTTTCCTGAGTTATGCCGCGTTTGAGATAGCAAGTTTTGATAATCTCAATCAGCATCCCTTCTTGATTGGGACCAAGACGCAGGGATTTTTTTAGAATGGCCGCGATCTGAATGGCTTGTAAATTAGGACCACCGCCTTCGGGGTCGAGATTGACTACCAGGGGATTGATGCCGTGGGGAGATGCCATATGTATCGGATAGCAGGTCTCACAGATGATTTCTTGGTCGCCGTGAAAGTCCAGCAGGATAATCTGCATCTGGGGGTAGGTGGTATGGAGGGAATAGGCGATCCCCTTGAGAGTTTGAGTTTTACCACTGCCTGATGCTCCGATAGCTACGATATGCCCATTGGGTAAGGCTTCGGGATTCCAGTAATAACCTTCTCCTAAATGGATTCCTTCACCTTCTGTTGATGGGGTGTTGTTGGTTGGTAGAGGTTTAAGGACGGGTGTAGGTAAGGGTTTTTCTTTCCTGGCAAACATTGACTGGCATTAGTTATGGGTCTAATACCTGTTATCGGTTATTATTCGAGGTTTTACCGTGATCTGGATTGGATGAGTCATATTTTCCCTTAGTTCAGTCAACGACACTATTTTTTTCTAGGGAACAACCGTTCTAAACTCTCCTGAAGATGTTTGTGAGGGTAGATATCTGCTTTCTTACTCCAAGCATAATCCAGGGTTTGTCGATAACTCCATTGAGGATATTTGTAGAAACAATAAGCCAGAGCAACCGAACCGCTTCTACCGATTCCTGCCCGACAGTTTAACAGCACCTTTTTCTTTCCTTGCTGAAGTTGTTTCTCAATCCAGAAAATCGCTTCTCTTATAACTTCATCGGGGATGGGATGTTGTGCTCCATCAGGTAGACTAAGCTGCTTGTAGACAATGTCAGTATCCGCAGGAAAATTCAAGAGAAATTCCCCTGCCAAATTGAGAACGGCATCAAACCCAAGTTCGGTAGCGTTAGATGCAGCGATGAAATTCCCGATATAGACAAGAGGCAGAATTTCGACGTAACTCGGACCTTGAGTCCAAATCATTTGAGATGAAGGTGCTTCAACACTAAGGTAGCCGTTTTCGCGCCACTTCCCTGCCCACTGCCATTGCCCAGGCTGTTGCTTTAGTCCTACTCGGTAAGTAAATTGATAATCACCTTCACTGGTGGGTGTGAAAGAGCCTTTAAAGAGCGAGAGATGTTGGTTGGATTCTTGAGATTGATAAGACAGTTCTATCGGATGCCAAATACCTTCGCTATTGAATTTGCTTAAGGTATTTGTCCAAAGCTGAACGCTTAAGTCATGAGGAGAATATTGGCTGATTAATTTAACTGACGCGCCAAAGGTTTCTAGCATATAAAGCGTCAGGTGAGAGTTGATAGAAGGATGAATTTCTTGAAACTGCGCTACAACATTTTCTCTTATCAGAGGTATCATTTTACTGAAATAGTTAGATTAATCTATACAGGTAATTCTATTGTTCTGAATCGGTTGTTTTATCGATTTGTTTTAATACCTTCTCGACAGTCTCTAGATACTGTTTCCCTTTCTCAGTAAGTTTGACAAATTTATTCAGATCATCACCTTTATCCGGTAATCTACCAACCCAAAGCCGACGACCATCTGGTTCGGAAATTAAACCAAGATCTCGGAGTTTTCTGAGTTCATTTTTCAAATTTCCTTTACTAGCATCAAATTTAAATTTCTTATTGGGAATACCAAGTTTTTGGAGATGGCTTAGTTCATATTGATTGAGAATATGCTTAATAGTAAAGTCTAATAGTCTATCAATTTCTTTTTTATTTTCGTCTAAGTCTTCCTTGGTTTTTTCTACATCTTTCTTGGTTTTTGCCACTTGTTCTTTCACTTCTTTCTCTAAGGTAAATCCTTCTTTAGAGATGCTTAGTTTCTTTAATTGCTCAATAAAATCAGAGTTTAAAATGACAATAATCGAAAAAATAATAATTTCTGGAGTTTCAAATCTTCTGTTTTCTTGATCAATACCTCCTGTTAAGATAAAAACCAGATAAAGTGTCCCCAGAACAGTGACTAAAAATGAAGATATTTTTTTGAGGTTGAAAAAATCTGTTTTTTGATTATTATTTGTCATTTTTATACAGATTGAATGATTATAGAAAATTTTATACTTTTTTCTTGACAATCCTCACCACTAAATTCCCGCTCGCATAATAATCCCCCAACAACCTCAACACTTCCCCAGGACTAGCAGCAATCAACCGCGCATAAGCAATGTCGCTTCCTGGTTGTAAAGTAATTGTGTCATAGCGGTCTATGTGAGTAGGTAAAATTAGGTCATCGGCATCAAAGATAGTTAGAGTGCCACTGAGATAGGTTCTAGTTTGAGTGGACTTAGCCCCCCTAACCCCCCAATTCTGGGGGGAATTAAGGTTAGATTCCTCAAAATCAGAGGATTCAACTTGAAGCAAAGCTGCGATCTTCTCATATAAATCTTCGTCATCGAGGAAGAGATTAGTAACTTTAGTAGTTATCGGTGCGACCCGCTCAATCTTCATTTTACTGGCAACAATCTGACATTCTTGAGAATTACCGACACGGTAAGTAGTTCCCAGTTCATCTTTCACCAGTAAATCGTTCTGATTGAGGGGTTGGATAATTTCGTATGCCTTCTCTATCGGTTCTTGAGTAATGGCGTTACGTCCTTTGATCTGAGCAGTGAGTAAATAACGAGAGGAATCTTGATTGACAGCTTCAATCGCTCCTGATGGTAATCCCAATATTTGGTTAAAACTTCTGACTATGCCTCCTGCTGAGTTGATCTGAATACTGAGAATGGCAAAAGCAATCAAGATAAACAGTACAAACCATTCGGCATTGCTGCCAGTCGCTAATCTCAATCTAGGATTACCAGGAATGACTAACCGCGCCTTACTGGGATAAAAAGCGGCTACCCCTGATTTGGTAAAGACATCGGCAAACCAACCAAAGAAATAACCGAGAACTAAGGCTTGCCAGTAGAGAGGTTTAGCTACAAAGGTAATGGGATAGGTAGCTAAGGTGAAGATGCCTGTTACCAGAAAACTATGGGTAATGCTGCGGTGAGGTAGGCGTTGTTCGATAAAGCGACTGATTGGCAAGAAGAACCGCCCGATGGTGGATTTGCTGGTATCAATATCGGGAAATTGAGAAGCGACAGCAGCTATGAGAAGGGCGACAGGATTAGCTGTCCCTAAAGCAAGACTAGTGAAAGTAAGACTAAAAGCAGTATGAGTGACTGCCATCATAAACGGTTCTAGATATTTAAGAAATTACCTTCATTTTGTCCTTTTTTTTCAGCTAATGCCCGCCTAATTTGTTGGATAATTGACTATATTTTGTTATTTCTTTGCTAAGATAGCCATTCCAGCTGGAGGAAGATCGATCCTGACTGTTGCACGACTACCGTTACTAACAATATTCACAGTTTGACTTGTCGGTGGTTTGCGTAATTCACTATCAGTCCAATTGCTTCTGTAGAGAAATGTCATTTTTTCTCCTACTGGACTAAATGAAGCATCTACGGTTACATCTGCACCCCTTACACTAGTGCCGTGTGTATTAACAGCTATCAGAACCTCTCGATCGAAGAGGATGCGAGACCAAGCAACCAACTCCTCTCTAGCTGGTATATCGAAAGGGCTTCCTGAGATAGAGGTCTCTCTCAAATACTGACGACCACGACGTAAGGCTTTACCAATTTGGTCATTTCCATTACGAATTTTAGCGATCGCTGAAATTCTTAAATAAGAAGGATGATTTTTATCAAAGAAATGACATTTTTCGGTTTCAAAAGCTCCAAAAGTTCCACCAAACATGGACTCTCGAATATAACGATCTTCGAAAGGAATTTTGCCATCACTATTTCTTGGCTCAATAGTATCATCGTGACGATTCTCTGTACCATCAAATGCTTGCTCTGTACCATAATAAATACAGGGAATCCCCAAAGTCGTTAACTGTACTCCTACTGCATGGGCAACCTGTTCGTATTTTTTTGCAATACTATTATTAGCTGTAAACCGATGTTTTCCACGCCCTACCATATCATGGTCATCTAAAATCGAGACGTGATAGCGTCCTGTTTCACGATGACTACCTAGAGAATCATGACCGACAAACTGATTAAAAAAAACGCTTGGTTGTTTAAACCCTTTTGTCATTCCTGCTATTTTTTTCTAGGGCGGCAAAATAGTCTAGACAGGGGCAGTAATGTTCTGTAAGCTAGAGCATGTGGGTCTCAATAACAATTCAATTAATGGCCAGGAAAAACCCTGTTCCGCAAGCAAGCAAAAAAGTAGTATTAGACTGTATTCGCCAACAATGCCCTAATTGTGCTCGCCCAATGTGGTGGGATTATTCAGCTTCTCGAAAAGTTAGAACTTTAGAAGGAGTCATACAACTCAGACTACAAGTAAGGCGTTGTCAAAATAAAGACTGCGAGCGATACCATCAACCTTACCGACCAGAAGCTGAAGCAAAATATGCTTTGCCAGTTCATGAATTTGGACTAGATATAATTGCTTTTTGTGGTGCGATGAGATACCAGGAACATCGAAGTGTTCCCCAAATTCATCAACAATTGCGCTCGAGGAAGATAAATATTTCTGAAAGGAGTGTCACTAATTTATTAAATCGATACGATGAGTTAATATCCACTTCTTTAACAGATAATCAAAGATTACGTAAAATTTTTCAAAATCAAAAACAAGTAATCCTCTCGATTGACGGACTACAACCTCATGTCGGTCATGAAGTTTTATGGGTCATTAGAGATTGTATTTCCGAAGAAATCTTATTAGCTCGTAGTATTTTGTCAAGCAGTGCTGCTGAGCTAGAACTTTTAATAAAAGAGATAAAAGACTTTTTGCCAGTACCAATTGAAGCAGTGATTAGTGACGGTCAATCTTCTATCCGTAAAGCGGTTGAGAACGTCTTACCTGCGGCAGTGCATCAATTATGTCATTTTCACTATTTAAGAGAAGCAATTAAACCAATTTATGAAGCGGATCGTCATGCCAACAAAGAATTAAAAAAGCTGGTTCGAGGGGTTCGCCCACCAGAAAGAAGCATTGGCGATCGAGAAGATACTGAAGCCAATTGTATCCGAAAATATTGTGCGGCTGTGAGATCTTCATTAACAGATCGAGGAGAACCACCTCTAAAACCACCAGGAATAAAACTTCAAGAACGTTTAACGAAAATCGCCGATTCTCTTGAGAACGTAGAAAAAAGCGGAGCGCCCGCTCGGAGGAAACCTCCGAGTAAGGACGCACCAAGAAGGGCTCTCTCCCCAAAGAATTAGTTAAATTGAATCAGATTTTAGAGCGTGCTTTATCTCAAACCGCACCACTTTGGCCCGAGCTAATTCAAGTTTATCAATGGATTCATGCTGCGGCTAAAATTTTAGATAATGAAGAAGAATGGAGTGCCCAACAAGTTCGCTCTCGTTACGTCGGATTAATGGGTGCTATGTCAAGATGGAAACATAAAACAGGAGAATTATCAGGATATATCGAACATTTTCGCAAAATAACTGCCAGTTATTTTTCCGGTTTATTTCATTGTTATTGGCTGGAAGGATTACCCAGAACTAATAATAATTTAGAACAAATGTTTGGTTCATTTCGCCACCATCAAAGACGTTCTACTGGTCTAAAGAAAGCACCCTCTTCAACAGTAATTTATGGCGCTTCAAGAATTGTAGCTGCGATTGCTACTAAGTTAAAAACTTTTTCTGCGGTCGATTTAGCCGCGATCGATCTCAATAAATGGCGACAAAAACGTCAAGAAATAGAAAAACTACGCAAGAATCGTCTTCAACAGCGCCAATTTCGTCAAGATGCTGATGCTTATTTGACGAAATTGGAAACAGAGCTACTCCAGACTATTTTGCCGCCCTAGTTTTTTTAACGGGACTTAAACAATTTTGATAGTAAAAATAAGATAGAATGCTTTTACTAAATGACTTGAGCATTACTAGATATAGCGATCGCCGTCAGGCAAGAAACTACTCCCGCACGGACATCTCACGGTGGCGAATTCGATTCGCCACCCGTGTCCTCAGCTATGCCTCCCTGCTTCGATAGATGGGGTAAAA
>JASJDR010000050.1 GCA_030065615.1 Xenococcus sp. MO_188.B8
CCATCGATCGACAAAATATTTTTCATTTGTAAGTTCTCCCTCGTTTTGCATTTTGTGTTTTCCTCAATCCCCTTGATACAGATGACTGTTACGAAAATTCGTAATCTTTTACGATCACTTTCAAGCTTCTTCAATATCTAGTGAATGACAATCTATTTACAACCTTACCGCCTACATTTCGCACCTTCGAGGCAATATTTTATAAATTAATTTGGAAGTTTAGAGTTGTTTGTATACAGGTATTTTATCACTTTGACTTTGGGCAATAGATATTCTTTCTCACCCTTTGTTTTCAAAAGGTTTGGGAGTCACTACCTACATCGCGATTCGCTGTACTAATTAGCGAATCTTATTAAGTAAAACATATAAATTTTAATGATCGTATCCATAGCAAAAAACATTACCTAAAACGAAAGCTGAGACACCTCGAAACGTCTATCTCAAAGCGAAGCTGGAGATAATAAATTACTACCAGGTAGTATTAGATGCTTATGAGTAGGAAGTCATAGTTCTGGGTCTTGATAAGAGTTTTCAACAAGTTTGACATACTCAGTCATATGATGTTTTTTCAAAGTATTTTTGCTTAATTCTAATATCATACCAATTGCATTTTTACGCAAAATACCAAGAATTTGGCTTTTTATATCATTCTGTCGTTCAAGATAAGCCCCAGTCAAATCAAATAATACCCTGATCGTTAAGCCTTGAAAGAATCGATTAAGTTGGTCTTTTGAGTACTCTTCAAAAGTGGGAATATCTTCCTGCTTTAAAGTTTTATACTGACGAAAATCATCATGAAGTTTTCTGAGCGTTGATACGATAACATTTGGAATTGGTATTGGCACTCTTCTCTTAACATTATCAATACCAACTAAGAAGTGATGAATAAAAGTGGGTACAATACCTTGGAGTAAAAATGGTACTGGATCAATTGAATCTCTAAGATTAAATATAGGAGTATCATATTCAAGGGGACGAGTATGGAATGCTGGAGTGCCAAATGTATAAGTTTCGATGTTTTTAAAGCCAGCTTTATTCAACTTATAAGTCATCAATGCAGCTGCTGCAGCACCAAGACTGTGACCAGAAACTATAATTCTCTTACCATCGTCATTGCCATTCCTCCCAGCTTGCTCTAGAACACCACATCCTCTAATTTGCTCTAAAACTTTGTCTGCATAAAAATTGAAGCCTCGATGAAATCCTGCTGCGTTGGGAAAGGCAAACATATCGACAAGAGTATCATTCAAATCTTGAGTACCCCTCAGTGAAATAACTACTTCATCAGATGTAGATGCAACAAAACCACAATACTGATTTTCTACTCCAGAGAAAGCTTGAAAGTTTACTGGAGATTGAATCAATAGATCACAGGATTCAACCTGTTTTCCAGAAAGCTTAAACTCGCGAGAAAACAAGGCCTTTTCTACATCCCTCCTAATCGTTCCATCTCCCCTGTAAGCCCCTATTGGAGTCTTGTTATCATCATGAGTGTCTCTCGCTAAGGATGTAAGTTTTGCAACTTCTATAATCTTATCAATTTGGTTATTCATTTGATATTCAAACATAATAGCCCCCTTCATCTGGGAAAACAGTATAATTTGGTTTTGAATCTATTATTAATTTCGATAATCTAGATAATTTTTTAAGCACTTTATAAAAACTTATTTAATAACATGTTTATGAGATTACCAAGTTAAATATTTCGTTACCTCTGGATCTTGTACGTACTGCTCAAAGATCGATATGCATCTTCAGCAACTGCTTGCCTTAGAGATAATCGCTGAGATTCCAAGAGTTTGTGGTGGTTTCAAACACATCTGGTATTAAAAATAATTTTAAAAATAGGAAAAATAGAATAAAATAGCTTTATAAAAAATTTTAATTTAATAAAAGTAGCCAGTTTACGAGTATTGTCAAAATTCTAAAATTACGAGATGAAAGATTTCAATCTTGTTCCAAACTTAATTTATCTAGTAAATAAGTAAATAAGGTAAAAAAACTAATGAAGTTGAATTTTCCTACGAAAAAAATACCAGATTGTTTCACAATTGACGAAAAACTTCAAGCAAACGATAGAGAACAGCTTGTAGTTGTTCTTCATGGAATTCTCAATGCATGGGAATTCGTAGATCCCCTGGTGAAAGCAATCGATGATATATATGAAAGAAATGTTGATATTTGGATTCCTATATTACCTTATAGTAAATTTCTGACTTTTCAAAATCCAGAAAAAATTATTGAGCAACTTAATGCAGATTTAGTAGGGATATGGAAGACAGGAAAATACACTAGTTTAAGAGTTATTGGGCATAGCATGGGTGGAGTTTATGCAAGAGCTCTTATACTGCAAGGGCTTAAGTCTGAGAGTATATGGTCTGAGTGCAAACCCGAAAATATTAGACTAGTGCTTCTTGCCGCAGTAAATCGTGGCGCGGGAATATCACGACATATGAAACCATTAACCGTTCTCAAAACTGCTTTTGGGACTTTTTTGGGACGCCTCATACAAACTATTTCTGCGGGATATCTTGAACCTACTTTATTTTCTGGTATGCGAGGATCTCAATTTATCACTAGAATGCGATTAGAGTGGTTAAAGCCGGAGCTAAATCGTTCCCTACCATGTACAGTTCAATTATTAGGATCAATCGATGATGTTGTTGGCCCTGAAGATAATATAGATTTAGCTACAGGAGAAAACTTTCGATATCTTGAGGTTCCCTACACTGGACATGTAAATATTTTGCAGATGACAGAAAATGAAAAAACAAAAGAAAATGAGAAGCAAAGAATTCAGGAGCGAAAAAAAATTCTAGAAATTGCGTTAAAAGATAAACCAGAAAATATTGAGAAAAATGAAGTTAGACCCTGGGAACTAAAAAAAATAGATGAAGATGAACGAAATAGAAGAAACCAAATCAAGCACGTTGTTTTCATCATACATGGTATTCGCGATGAAGGACATTGGACGGATAAGATTGCTCGGCGTGTTTGGTCTAAAGTAAAAACAGCAGAACAAAATTCACTAGAGAAAATCGTTGATAGCTACGGTTATTTTGGAATGGGTCCATTTCTGATTCCTGGAATACGTTGGAAAAAAGTTTCATGGCTGATGGAAAAATATCTAGAGGTTCGTGCTAAATATCCTGAAGCTAAATTTAGTTATATTGGTCACAGTCATGGCACTTATGTTTTAGCTAAAGCACTTGAGAATTATAAAGAATGCAAATTCCATAATGTTGTTTTTGCGGGAAGCATTGTTCGTGAAAATTACAATTGGAAGAAACTAATTGAGAATGAACAAGTTTATTCTGTTCTTAATTTTGTATCAACTTGGGACTGGGTTGTAGCATGGTTTCCAAACTTTTTAGGCTTATATAATTTACAAGATTTAGGTGGAGCTAGTCATAATGGGTTTTCCCAGGCTACAAAAGATGGTCCAGTCTATAATATTCGCTATGCGGAGGTTGCTCACGGGGCAGGAAAACGGGAAGGACTTTGGGACATAATTGCAGAGTTTATCTTGATGGAGAAGAACGATCCTCTACCAGAAATTCTATCCAAATTTATTCAAGATGAAATTGTTAAAGACGAAAAAAAACAAAATATACCTTTAACTAAGATTCAATCAAAATTTATTTATTTATTAAGAGAGTTATTTGGATTAAGCAATATTATTATTTGGACTTTAATCATTTCAGTTTTTTTTGTTATAGTTCCTATTTTAATTGTTAGTTGCTGGAGTTATATTGCTCAATTGATATCACTATTAACTTCTTTAGCAACATCAAGCTTAGGTCTCAAAATACTATTGTTTATAGCGATTATTTTTTACTTAGCTAATGCCTTTAGGCAAAAAGAATATCAAAGAAATGCTTGGCAAATAAGAAGTTTCCTTCTATTCCCAGTGACCTTTTGTCTAAGTTTTATAGGGGCAAGAAATTTAATTATATGGTTGCTAAGTACAGCTTATTTTCAGAATATACAGTTTCCTCCTGTTGAGATGTGGAGTCCTGCTGCATTGATTCTATGGTTATTCTTTGTGGTTTGGGTGTTGAGTAAAATTTAAGACCAAAGTGAAGAATATTCTCAAACGTTATCGAATCAAGGAGCATATATTAACTAGTATTAAAGACAAAATAAACTATCAAAACAAATTATAATCTGGTAGATCGCTCAAGAAGAAATTGACTTAAAGATTTTATGTGAAGGAGTTTTTAGTGGTGCTGGAAATAGAAACTTGGATAGAGTCTTGACCAGTAAGTTGAAGATAGATCCCACCCCTTTAACATAGATGTATAGAGGTTTTTGATAACAACCTAGTCTAGCTTTAAAAGCATCTGCTGTTTGACCTACTTCAATATCAGACAACTCAAAATTGAGAGCTTCCTCTAAAGCACCATAAGCTAAATTAAAATAAAGATCTGTCTCAGAGTTTAAACTAAAATCGAACCCACAAAATAAACAGTAAGCAATTGATTTATGCTCAAGAGAATACATAAATCCCACAATTTTTTTCTGATAATAAGCTAATGTTAAAAATACTTGATAGGGGAAGTTTCTAGCTAACTCATGAAAAAAAGTAAGAGGAAGAGTCTCTAGTCTAGTCTTAGATTTGTTAACAACTGCTTCGTAAAGTTTGTGAACTTCTGGAGTATATATTTGTATAATTTCTTCTGGATCTTGTAACTGCATTAGATACATTCCAGCATTGGCAAATTTATCTTGTGATTTTCTAATATGCTTGCGATAGTTAGACCTTAAAGCAGCATAGTAATCATTAAAGTTACCAAAATTGGGCTGAAAGTAATTCATTGGTAAACTCTCAGCTCGAAGATAGCCCAACTGCAATAAAACATCGAGCTGCTGAGATTGCTTAGAGTCAAACTCTTTATAAACAATGAGTTTAGCTTTTTCTGTGATTGCTATCTCTTGGATAATGCGATTGAGTAACTTAATGATTTCAGTTTGATTTGCCTCTGGAATAAATAGCAAATGATTCTGCCCCAAAGAAACTGGTAATCCAGAAAATAAAATCTTAATGTGTAAAAAAGAGGGAAATATTTTCCTCAAAAAATTTACAAATTTTTTAGTTGTTTTATCGGCAATAATACTAAGATCGGTTTGAAAACTAGATAAACTAGCGCAGGCATGAGGAGCTCCAGTATCGTCATAAAAAATAATATGCCAAAATCTACTATCATTATTCAGAGATTTTTCCATAGTTAACAAAAAGCGAACATCCATAAAAACCTTAGATTTGCTTTTATTAATAACTTGTTGCCAATGATTTAAATCTAATTCTTGAATTGAATTATAAATTTTATATGAGTACTTCAAGTTAATCTTTCCCTATAGATAAATATTAAATTAAAAGTGATATATTCTGAATTTTGTTCCCTGTTCCCTAATCGGCTCTTGTCAATTTAATTTTGTTTACTTGCTTAATAGGAATTCTGGGTTTTGAAATGACCCAAAGTAAAGCCATGCTTTTTAGCCATTGATAATGCCCAGTCAACCCCTTCTGGAGTAATCGTTCCATAGGAACCGTGAGAAGTTATTCCTTCCAGACCCATCAGCAATGTTTCGCTCATGCAAGCAAAAGCATGACCTGTTTCTAAAGGAATCCCACTGATGACAAAATCTTTATTATGGGGAAGACGGACAATACCCCCTTTAATCACTAGAACATCGGGGCGTTTGCGGTTGATCTGAGGAGCTACATCAGCAGGTAGAGAGAGATCGCAAATTACCACTGGACTATTTGCTAAATTCTCTGGATAAATTAAGGGGTGAGTGGCATTTGATGCTGTCACAATCAGCGAACAGGAACGCAAATCATCAACTCTATCAGTGGCAATAATTGAAATGTCTGGTGCCATCTGTCGAATTTTCGCGATCGCTTTTTTTAACTGAGGTGAATTGAGGTGGCGAACGATTAAAACTATCTCTTTGACATGGGGCGCCATCATGGCGGCATAGGTGGCAGCGATGTTACCGCTAGCACCGACAACTGCCAGACGTGATTGACTCAGTTCAATATTTCGCTGTTGAGCAGCTTTTTGCAGTGCCAAGATTCCCATGCCTACAGTTAAAGAGTTGCCTGTAGTTAAAGCAATACCAGGAGTCTTTACCCGACGACAATTGCGAGACACGATGGAAGTATAGCTGCCAAAACCAACCACTTGGCATCCTTGCTGCTTTGCCATGGCGACTGCGGCTTCAATCTTGTCAAAAATCCAGTCAGTCCGCCTTGCTTGCCAAGCTTGCTTAATTTGCTTGGAGGTTAGATTAAACCCAATAAAGCTTAAATGAACCTTATCTCCAGTTTGAGAACGTACATGCACCCCGTCTAACATCGTGGGACCCATAATGGTCGAAGTTTTAGCTAAATAGTCCTCTAGTAATCTAGGTTTTAAGGGAGCTAAAGAAGGCTCGCAAAAGATAGCATAGTCGGCTTGAATAAAATGTCCCAAAAAAGCAACCCGTTTCTCAGTTTGCGGCTTTTCTCGCTTAAAAGGGCGAGGAGTAGTAAAGCTAGTAATCTTTTTTGCCGGCAAACCAACTTGAAAAGATGTTAGGTGAACTATATCTAAGGCTTTTAAGGCTTGACAAAAACAAGCAACTGCTTCGACAAATCGCTCAAGTTCCGATTCACAAATATAGGCAGAAGGCTGAACCCGCAGCGTTAGAGGCTGACTTAACGTTGGCATAACTCGAATACGATGGACATGTAGCAAATAGGCTGCTGCCATATAGCCGAGATAGCCATTCTGCGAAAACATCCGCAAGGCATTTGACTCAGACTCAGATTGATCTTGCAGTTCAATTCCCACCATCAATCCCTGCCCTCGCACCTCTTTAATTTGATCGGGAAAACGAGTTCTCAAAGCTTCTAGAGCTTGCAAAAAGCGATCGCCTACTCGGGCACAGCGAGCTGGTAAGTTATCGCGCTGTATAATTTCTAATGCCTTGAGCGCAATCAAACAACTCATGTCATCCTCGGCAAAAGTTGAGGTTTGTTGAACAGAAAAATCTGGAATTAGGCGATCGCGTTTAATCATCAGTGCTCCAATTTTAGCCAGTCCACCGCCAAGTGCTTTAGATAAACAGAGATAGTCGGGTTCTATTCCTAACAAATCGGAGGCTAAAAATTTACCTGTGCGTCCCATACCCGTTTGGATTTCATCTACCACCAGGGGAATGTCATTAGCTTGTTTGATTTCGAGCAACCAGTCAATAAAATCTTGTGGTTGTTGCTTAATGCCTCCTTCCCCAAGAATCGGCTCAATAAAAATAGCTGCCACTTGGTCAAGTTCTTGGCTTGCTTCTTGCCAACTACTCGGATCATGAGGATCAAGATAATGAACTTGAGGTCCAAATTCAACAAATTGCTTTTGGGCAGACCAAGTTAGCTGGATTGCTCCGAGAGTTTTGCCATGAAATGAACCTTTAACCGCCCAGAGAATCGGACGTTGTCGTTCCAGGTAAGCATGCTTAATTGCTGCTTCAATCGTTTCTGTGCCTGAGTTAGTAAAAATTGTCACATAATCACCGACAATTTCACTGAGGGCTTGAGCTAGCTGAGCTGCTCCTGAGCGACAAGAACCTTGAGCGAGCAAGGGGATCTGCGCCATCAATAGACGTTGGGCTTCTGTAACTAACTCTCGATGGTGATGTCCTAAGAGATTCGCGCCATATCCCCCCACCAGATCCAAGACTTTAATCTGTTGAGTTTGTTGCTTTTGCCAGAGATAATCCCCCTCAGCGCGATCGTAAACTACATCTAAGTTCAATGCTTGAAGCAGACTAACTAACTTAGGTCGGCAGTAGTACTGATAAGAATCCACCGTCAGTCTTTCATCCCGCTTTATCCCTAGGGAAGAGACTTGCAATAACTCCCTGGAGGAACTTGTCTGTGAGTTAATATAAGGTGAAAATTCTTTTGCTACTACCATTTACTTACTTTGTATATAATTTTTAGCTTAGACACATCTAAATTGCATCTTTAATTGATAACTGATGTTACTCAGTGAAACTGTAGGATTAAGATTAGTAATTTCTTAAATTTCCCAAAGATGTGGGAGAGAATCTTATAGGGATAATTTTGAATATATTGCAATTCTGACGGAAAAAATTGAACAACTACAGAGATAATTAAATTTTTCCGACCTACTTGTAAACACTTACGAAGGGGTTTGGGTAAGGGACGCCTTCCCCAATGGGGGGTCTGGGGGGCAAGCCCCCCAGAGGTATTTACGGATTTAATTGATATTTTGGAGATAACAATATTCATTTTGTGTAACATCAGTTAATAAGAGAAACAACTTAAAATCCCCATCTGTCTTCTGCCTTCATTTAATCTAGTCGCCATTGAATGCGATCGAGACCTAAAAACTGAGGAGCCCACCAATTCCATTTCCCAAGTAAATTCATGCTGGCAGGAACCAGAACAGCCCGGATCAGCGTAGAGTCCAGGAATACAGCCAGCGCCACTCCCAAACCCAAGGCTTTAATAAAAATTAGACTAGTAAAGGCAAAGGCACCTGTGACAATAATCATCAGCAAGGCTGCACTAGTAATGATTCTTCCCGTCCGCTCCAATCCCTCAACAATGCTGGCACGATTATTGCCGTGACTGTCGTAGGCTTCCTTCATGCGCGTTAGTAGAAATACTTCATAGTCCATTGATAGACCAAACAGCACGCAAAACATGACGATGGGCAATAAAATATCGATGTAACCAACAGGGGTAAAATCGAGTAAGTTTTGCAAATTTCCTTGCTGAAAAACAAAAACCAGCGCACCAAAGGAAGCACTAATAGACATCAGGTTGAGGAAAATTGCCTTAAGTGGAATAACTACCGATTGAAAGAGAATCGTTAAAGCAATAAAAGTCACACCCATCATCGCTGCTAATACCCAAGGAAAGCGTTGAGTCACTATCTCGATGGTGTCTAAGCTACTAGAAGTTTGTCCACCAACGAAAAACTCCAGACCTTCTCGATCAAGATTGCGTAACTCTTTTACTAATTCAAAGGAAGCCTCATCGTTACCATCGGTATTACTATTAATGGCAATTAAGGTTGTGGAATCACTGCTAAAGCGCTCAACTGCATCTGCCAGGGCAGGCGGGAGGAATTTTAGATTGGTGTAAAGTTGCTGGTATTTCTCTTTACTCAATCGAGAGTCAAGGTTGAAAAGACTGTTGACCTTTGCCACACGGGAGTCACTTTGCCATTGATCTACCAAATCGTAGAGAGTTGCAATATTATCCTCTGAAAGAATAGAAATCTCATTATCAGTAGAGCGAACAGATAATAAGATAGGAGAAGTTGTCCCAACGCCAAAAGATTTTTCTATAACTTCAACTCCTTGCCGCGCCTCAACACCGGCTGGTAAAGTTTTGATGCCTCCCAAACCCCATTGAGCCTCAAAAAATGGTGAAATCAGGATTGTCACTATAACCAACACCAAGGCAACTGCTGGAACACTGTGACGGATCACCAGACGAGCCAAGAACGACCAGAAACCTTGATTTCCCCTAGTAGGTCTGATAATACGCCAGCGGTTAATGAAATTGCCCAGTACGCCAAACAATGCGGGAACAAGGGTCAGGGCAGCAGCGATCGAGAGAAAAACCACCAAAGAACCTGCTACACCAAGCGATTGCAGAAGGTTAATGGGAAAGAGCAGCAGGCTGACTAGACCAATACAGGTAGTTAAGCCAGAGAAAAACACGGCTCGTCCTGCTGTATCGACGGTGCGGACTACTGCTTGCTCCGTGGAACTAGAACTTAATTCTTCCCGAAAACGACTGACCATCACTAAGGTAAAATCAATCCCAATCCCCAGCCCTAACATAGTTGTCAGATTGAGGGCAAAAATAGAGATGTCCATCTGGAGAGCAACCAGATAGAGCAGACCAGAGCTAACCGAGACAGTCATAACAGCCATCGCCACCGGCAACACAGCAGCGACCACCGAACCAAAAACAAATAACAAAGCAATTAGGGTTAAAGGCAAGGCTAGTGCTTCAGCACGGACTAAATCAGCTTCACTGATGCGTTGATCTTCATAGTTGAAGACTTCCTTTCCTGTTAGATAGCTCCCTAAAGTATCTCTTTTCTGTTCAGTGAGAATTTGCTGAATATCTGAGATTACAGGATAGACATCAATCCCATTAACCTTCAAGTAAATTTGACTGTAGGCAGTGCGACCATCTGGACTGAGGTATTCCGGACGCTGATTGACACTGACCACCTCCTTAACAGCCGATAGATTAAGGATTTGGGTGAGCTGTGGCTCTATCTGAGTTTCCTGTTCTGAGAGGGGGCGATTATCAAGACTTTCAAATACTAAAGTTAGAGCATCTGACTCGATTGAGAGTTCTTGTTGCAAAAGTTGTTCAGCTTGGAAAGCCTCCCCTGCGCCATAGGTTGTAACAACTCCTTGAAGCACGCTTTCTAGACGGGGTGCAATAGCTAAACTTAGTATTAATAAGATTCCCCAAATTGCTATGATTAATGCCCGATAGCGGTATGTAAGGCGACCAATCCTAGCAAAAATAGATAATTGGCAAGCTGGTTTCTTAATAGATTCTTTCATCAAAATTGAAGCTCATCTGCTTTGTGGGATCGGTTCCAAATTGGCTAACCAACGTTAGTCAATACAATTTAACCTAAGCTTTTAAGGATTTCTCCATTTAAAGCTGGTTCCTTTGATTGATAGAATCCGCTTTCAGACTGAGTTATTCCTGAGAGATTTATAAGAATTTGTGAAAAGAACGATAGAAAGAGTTGCCACAGTACTGTCAGATCAACGAAGTTATTCACAATTGCCACAGGCAAAACATTAAATCTTTTGGCAATGTCTCAATTATTTTCTATTAGTCCCAGATTTTTCTTGATGAAAATATTTAAGGTTATATTGCAACTTATCATAAATGCGATCGCGCAGCGCCTGCTTCGCAGACCAGGCAGTGCCTCGCTTTGTGAGATCGCAACAAAAAAGAATAACAGGATATCCTTCTTCTAACTTCTGTTTAGCCAACTCAACATTAAAATTCTCCAACTGAACCTCTTTATTGTCTAAACCCAAGAAAAACATTAAACGAGCCCGATCTTTTTTCCACGAATTAGCTGACAAGAATAAAGTTTTTAATTACTCACTGTAAATCTTTAGAAGCGGGTGGGGGGAATCGAACCCCCATCATTAGCTTGGAAGGCTATGACAAAGCATTATTGAGATATTAGATACTCAAGGCTAATTAACAACATATAAGATTTTATTCCCTGTATCTTGGGCAAATCTTGGGCATTACTTTTTACCCAGGATACCAAAATGTACACATTCGGTCAGGATAAAGCCAAGGTTGGCATTGTTACTGTTGTCAAAAGAAGAGGCAGTTATAAGCTCAGATTCAACTATCCCGCAAACTCTTCCCATGAAATTGCGATTGCTAAAATCACTCCTGAAGGTTGGCAACAGGCAATACGTGCAGCCCAGTTAATTGACAGAGATATTTCACTCAATGATTTTGATGAAACCTACGCGAGATACAGCATAAAACATGCTAGGAAACTGCAACTAGCGAAGGAAAAGAAGCAAAAGCAATACAACCTAAAGGAGATCTGGGAACAGTATAAGGCACAAAACAAGAATAGAGTAGCACCCACTACTATCAAGCATTGCTGGAAAGAGATGGACAGATATATTAACCTTGTCCCAACTTCATTGCTAAATCCTGAAAAATCACAAGAATTCATCAACTATTTACTGACTAAATATAGACCAAGCTCTCTTGCTGGCATATTTCGAGCATCTTTATATCCTGCCGCATCTCAAGCAGTTAGACAGGGGATTTTGAAACGTAATGTGTATCGAGAGTTTAAGTTGCCAAAGATCGCTAAAAAGAAGATCGAGTGTTTCGATTCAGATGAAATAAAAGCAATCATAGCTGCATTCTATTCTGATGATTACAAGCCCAAACGATCCGCGTTTCCTCATTCGTTTTATGCACCACTTGTGGAATTTCTGGCTTTAACTGGATGTCGTCCAGAAGAGGCTCATGCAATCACTTGGGAAGACATTAAACGTCAAAGTGATAGAGTCTATGTGAGATTCAATAAAGCTTACAGCAACCAGATACACCTTTCACACACAAAAACTCACGAAATCAGATTGGTTGCAGCAAATGAGAGACTGATTGAGTTATTAGAAACAATGCCTTTGATTGAGAACAAGAACAATCTGATATTCCCTTCTGCCAAGGGTGGTTATATCTCTCAGGGCAACTGGCGAACTACTTACTGGAAGAGAGTTATTGATGGTTTAGTTGAAGACAAGAAGGTCTGCAAATATCTCAAGCCATATGCTCTTAGACATTCTGCTATTACCTCATGGATTAGGCAGGGATTTGATCCAGCAACTGTTGCAGCTTGGGCTGGTACATCGACAGACATGATTTGCAAACATTATCTGGCTGCGAAGGAAACTCACATCATTCCTCCGCTATAAACTTTTAAAGTAATAGTCACAATTCTAATACTTAATTCAATAAATCAAGGCGCTAGTCGTATTTAACCTAGAATTTTAAGCACCAGGTAATTTGCCTACCCCCTTTGATCTATGTGGGTATTTTGCTTGGTGGTCGCATGACCATTTCTAACTAAAATTTTATTTTTTTTATTTTATTTCCCAGTCTAAAATCAATTAGAGTTAATTTAAAATATTTTATTCTGAATTACAACCATTTTCTTTATCTCTATAGTGACAACAGAAAAGGCACTTCAACTCTCTACAGCGATTAGAAACCTCGTTTGGCGTGAATATAAATACGTTTTCCCTCAATTATAGCGGCATTGCTTTTGTGAGTAAGCGTTTAACTTACGGTTTTCATTACATCTACAGCGAATACTCTTTTTCTCACTCGTAAACTTCCATTGAGAATATTTAGGAGTAAAGATGAAACCGATCAATGACTATCCTGGCTATGCTGTTTGCTTGGACGGGAGCATTCACAGTCTGGCGCGCATAGTCAAAACCAAAAACGGCAGAAAACGTCAATTACCTTATCGAAAGCTAACTCAGTACCGCAATCCGATTAACGGCAAATATTACGTAACCTTGTGCAATAAGGGGGTTTGTAAAAGTGTTTTGGTCAGTCGCTTAGTAGCTGATGCTTATTTCCGAACTTCACGAGGAAACTACTACATCTTACACCGTGACGGTGACGAATTAAACAACGCTGCCAATAATCTTGTTGTTCAAGAGGTTAAGCGAGGAAACACTCTCACTGCTTCGGATGTTGCAGATATCCGACTAAAACTTGAACAAGGAATTTTGCCCAAGATCATCGCCAAGCAGTTCAACGTCAGCTTATCGCACATTTACAATATATGCTCAAATAGAACTTGGAAAACTACCGCATGATTTACCTTGCCTCACCAATAAAAGCTTTTATCTTTATTCTTTATTTTCCAAAGGTTAATTTCCTCAAACAGAAAATTCGAAGCACGAGATATCAATGCTTTCAGCGTTTATTACTGTTAATTAAGTAGTTGTATTTTCCTAAAATAAGCCTGTCTTCCTGCGCTCGCAAGCGAGCTTAACTCCTCCTCAAAATCTTTTTTTCCATCCGCCATGCCAGCTTTCATCCGAGTCCCTAAATCTCAATCCTTGTTCCACGTCCGATTCAAGGGTGAATCTCCATATCAAGTCCCTAGATCTTGGCATCATAATTCTGATATTAAGCAGCTTGTATTCACTCTAATGTTGATGGACATCGATGCATCAGAGCCTGGCTATTATCTGGTTACCGAAGACAACCAATGTCACTTCATTCCCAATGTTGAGCACAAGAAGGTTCTAGAGGCTGTGAAAGCCTTCAGACCCTCGGGATACTACAAACATCAGACACAGAAAATGAAGCCTCAGCAGCAGGCTTCAAACAAGGGATTCGTCCAATTAAAAGTTGATTGGAAACAAGTTGTGAGATCGAAAACAAGAGATAGGATCAAACAGTTACTAGATTCAGAATCAAGATCAAGAGCTAAAAATAACCAAATAGTCAGAGTTAAAGCGTGTTAAAACCAATTTGAGGGCATTTTTCTTTGATCAAGGCATCCAATTCAATAGAGTCTATTGAGTTTGGTTTAATCATCTTTAAAAACTCTTTAATAGCATTTTGCCTATAATGCTTTGAATAAAGCAATCAAAGTAAGACTTTAACCACCTCTTATCTTAACTTGTCATTGAACTGACAACAAACTCAAAAACCTTGTTCACAATAGCAAGATGTTGCGCAGTTAAAAATAATTACAAATTAAACGTGTAAGCATTTAGACTATAATAAAGTCATTAGAATACTATGTTGTTTTTAGTGGTACTACTTTTAGTTCTGAACGCTCTCTAAAGCGAAAAGGTATCATTTCAGTTATGTTGTCTTCGGAACATTCTATTATTCCTTTTAACCATATATCTTTCCAAAGTAAACTATATTGGGAAGCTTTTTCACCGCTGAGTTTTACTTCATATTCTAGCGACATCTACTGTGTGCTCAATTGTACGGGAACGGGTCACAGTAATCTCAACTCCTTGAGGAACAAACACAGTCTCACTAGCTGTCGAAATTTCTTCTAAATCATCATTAAGATGAATCCTAATACTTGGTTGAACGACAGGTTGATGAGATTTATCGTTAGCATACTTAGGTTTATTTGACACATTACAATAATCAGGAGGATGTTTCCATTTATCTCCTTCAAACAGTAAAGAACTATTATCAATTACTTTTCCACCTTTATTTAACACCCAAGGTACTAACAAGTTATCTAAAATATCTGAGCATTCTTCCGGAAGACGATCTGTTGTGGCTAAATACAAGATAGGAGGAATGTAATAGATGGAAAGGGCTACTAAGGTTTGCTTCCATGCTCTTTGACCTGGTGGAGCTATTGCAAACGATAAATGCCATCTTTTTTTATAAAGCTTGTCGAATTTATTCCATCTGCATTCGCGTTGTTCAAGCCAGTCTCTGACAACAGATACACACGCTTTCTTATCAAAATTTGATAGCTCGTATCGCCTAATACTCCAAGTGATGAATGCCATGTTTGGAAAGCTTCTATTGAAAAAATTTGAAATATCATTAATAAATATAGCTTAATATCTCCATTTGTAATTTGTTCACCTCTCATTACTGAAGATAAAAAACTGAACGATAACTAGACTTTTCTTACAAAAAACGAGGTTTTGTCGCCTAAAAATTCTCTAAGGCTTTATGACTTGTTTTTACGTGAAAAGTTATCATGTGTGCATCCATCCCAAAATTGCAGCCTTTCCAACTTTGACATAGGGATTATCAAAAAATTCATCGATAGCAGTTTCACCAGCAGCTTGTAAAGCACTAGCTACCCTACGTTGAAAACCAGAACTAGTTTCATCATTAATATAAGCTATTTTGTCATCTTCAGAAGCATTGGTGTTAGTTTGCTCTAGCTGTTTAAGTAGTTTTTGTATTTCTGCTGCTGCTTCAGTTAGAGTTTGTTTTTGTCCTGAAGCATGGATAATCTGATTGCCTTCAACATTTCCTGCTACTGCATTAACAGGTGCATTAAAGTTCATATTTACTTTAGAAGTTTCTTTTTCTGCCATTGTCTCAATAATTCCTATTAATCTAGTATTGTCTCTACGTACATTATTTACTTGTTGAGAATAAAAATCTTTTTGTTCAGTCAAAATCTTTATCTTTTCATCCTTAGCCTCTAATAAAGGTTGATATTTACTCCAAAAGGATTCTTCAATTTTCTCTTTATCAGCACTAACGGGAGTCCCAACGCGAACGACAAATGCTCCATCTCTCTTCTTTTCTATAGCTTGGACTGATAACATATCACTTTCGTAATCTCTTTGTAAGTCCTTAAACGAATTCAGAAATACCTCCCAATCAATACCATCTTTAAATATTAGGTCAACAGTTTCTAAATACTTTTCAACTAGCTTGGCAAAATCGCCAGGTTCAAAATTTCTGTTAAGGTTAGAAGGTCGACGTTCCTGTTGACCTTCCTTTAAAAAGACATAATCGCAAATAACATCATCAAATTTTGTATTACTGTTAATGCTCCAGTCTTTTATACAAGCTCCAGTAAGTGTAGCCCCAATGAGGCTAGCATCATTTAAATCTGCCCCAATAAAGCTAGCATTAGTTAAATTAGCTTCTTGTAAATTAACTCCTCGTAATTTCTGGTTGTCAAAGTTATTGTTAGTTCCTTTTCCTATCAACCATTTTTGTACTTGAACATCATTAAGATAATTATCGGTATCCCCAAGAAAAACAAGGTCTAACATTTTTGCCTCATTCCAACAAGTACGAGTAATGTTAGCATTTCTTAAATCAGCATTTTTCAGTATAGCTCCTGTAAAATTAGATTCAGTTAAATCGGCATCATAAAAGCTTGTTCCATTCATAGCAGCAAAAGCAATAGCAAAAGAACGTACCCGCCAAAAATCTATATTGTCTAGTCTTAAAGCATACCAACCAAGAAAAGCGCCTGCACCTGCAATTACACCCGCAACTGTTCCTGCAAGTGTTCCTGCTCCTGCTATTGTCTCACCATTGAAGGAATATTGTAAGGCTACTGTAAATAGTTCTGATAATACTCCTGCTACTGCTCCTGCTACTGCTCCTGCTACTGCAACTGCTAGTGCTGCTGTGATTGATACAGCACCAGCAACTGCACCTGTAACTGCACCTGCCCCTAATGCGCCAACTGAAAATGCAACTGTAAATGCAACTGCAATTGCTACTTCTACTTCATTACGAATATTTGTAGAAGAATAGATAGCAAATAGTGATAGTAATGCTGCTGTCAATCCAGTAGATACAGTTACTCCAATTGATCTTGCTACTCCTACTGCATATTTCCACCCTCTTTTTCTCATGCCAAAGGGAATCAATATAATGTTGCTGGCTGCAATATATACTAATGAAAAAACAATAATTATATAAAAGGTGTAATGATAAATTGATCCAAAAACAAGAAGTCCAACTGAATTTAATAGAGAAGCAGTCTCTAAGCCTGTAATAATCAATATTATACTAGTTATACACAAAGATTTAATAATCAGAAGTAGCACCCAATTACTCTGTACTCCACACTTCACATCACAGAATTTAGCCTTTGTGAGGATAGCATCAGTAAAGTTTGCACTGCGGATATCCGCCCCACTGAAATCAGCTCCTGAAAGGTCATGCCCCTTAAAACACTGGCCTCTAAGATCTAAACGCTGGAAATTTCTTTCCCCTTCTGCATATCTCTTCAGGACTTTGCTAGCTTTCATTTCTTAATTGAGCTTGAAGATGGATCGCTTAATACTCTTATAATACAACTACATAGGCAAAATCTTCACATAAATCCTAATAAAAATTAGAGATTTTATGGAGCTATAAAGTTAAAGGCTGTTGATCGCAAACTGTTATATCCAAAAAAATAATTTGGCTAGAGTAAGCAACTAGAGACAGAGCTAAACAGGCTCAATAAGTCGCAATTAAAGCATTTTAGAAACCGAATTGTGTAGGGCATTTATGCTTAATTAAAGCGTCGAGCTGGATAGCGGTCAAATCTCCAGCCTTGATCACATTCAAGATTTCAGTTCGCGTTTCATAATTTGGGTTTCTAGTTTTGAGCAGGCTAATAAACAGTCTAATCTACTTTTTCTGGTCATCAGTCATTTTATTGACGACGTTCTGCTATTGAAAGTTTATTCTTCTTGTTTGTTGGTGCGAAACCTAGAGAAGAACGTTTATTTTTATATGTGTCATATGATTTTAACCTCCTGTCTGGGAGGTTTTTTCTTTTGTGGGCAAATTGCTATCGACGTTGTGCGATCGCCACAGCTAGAATCGTAGTATTGTACTACAAATTCTACGATGAGCAAAGAGGTTTACAAATTAATTCCAGGATTTCCGAACTATGAGGTTAGTAATCTTGGTAATGTTCGGAACAAAAAAATAGGCAAAGTACTAAAGCTATATCACTCCAATAACGGTTACTTAACCGTAGGGTTTACAATTTCAGGCAAAAAGAAACGATTGCTAATCCATCGACTCGTTGCAAAAACTTTTCTGGATAATCCTACATGCTCGCCAGAAGTTAACCATATTGATGGAAACAGGCTAAATAACGCACTGACAAACCTAGAATGGATCTCTAGTAGCAATAACAGGATTCATGCCTACAAATCAGGCTTAAGGAAGAGCAAGCTTACAGCTAACCAAGTCAAAGAAATCAGACAATTAATAGAACTGGGATTAACTCAAAGAAAAATAGCTGCAATCTTTAACGTTAGTCACTCGACAATCGGAGAGATTAATCGAAAAGAGATATGGAGTCACATTTAAAGTTACTGTAAAGATGCTTTATCTTGGGCAAGTATTGGGCAATAATGAAAATAATCAAGATTTGTTCACTCTCGAAAAAAGCTTCAGTCACTGTACATCTTTAGAAGCGGGTGGGGGGAATCGAACCCCCATCATTAGCTTGGAAGGCTAAGGTTTTACCACTAAACTACACCCGCGGGAGACCTCATTTCGACCGCGAATAGTATACTAACATACCTAGTCGAAGTTTGGTCAACTATATGTAGTCAAAAAATAAGAAGTATTTTAAATTAAATGTTTTTGGGAGTAAACCAAGGAATAAATCACGTCACGAGGAATCCCCCAAATTTTATTTGTGGGGAGTCGTCAATAGGAGGTTTTCGATAATGATGAACGGTTTTAAGCTTAATACTTCTGACTGCCGCGCAGTACCACTAGTAACTAATTAGGACTTGGCCCAGTCTCTAGCCCATTCTAAAGTTTTACGAACTTCTATCATGTTGTCAGCTTGGCAATATAGACGCAATACTGGCTCAGTACCACTAAAGCGAATCAATAACCAACTATCATCTTCTAATCTAAATTTATAGCCATCAACAGTTAAACAATCTTTTACTGCCTTACCAGCAATCTTTTGAGGAGCTTCGTTTGCCAAACGTTCTAATAATTTTGCCCTTACTTCCATATTTGCGAGGGGAAAATCAATACGATCATAATTAGCGTGAAATTCGGTTTTCTTTTCTAACTCTCCATAAATTTCGCTTAAATCTTTTCCTGATTGGACAACTGCTTCTAGGACATAAAGAGCAGAAAGCAAAGCATCCCGTTCGGGAATGTGAGTTCCATAGCCAATACCACCCGATTCTTCCCCACCGATCATCACTTCCGCGTTCAACATCCGATCAGCAATATACTTATAACCAATCGGAGTTTCGTATACAGAACGATCAAATAGTTTAGCAACTTTGGGTATAAGATCTGAACCACTGACAGTTTTGACAATTTCTCCGGTAAATCCTTTATTTTGCGCCAGATGTTGAATCAAAATGGGAATTAAAATTTGAGAACTCAGAAAGTTTCCTTGTCCATCTGCAGCGGCAATGCGATCGCTGTCTCCGTCAAAGACTAAGCCTACCCGAATGCTTTCAGGAGATTCTTGAGCTGCTGCTTTAATAGTGCGGAATAAATCGGCTAAATATTTTGGTAAAGGTTCCGGTGCACCGCCACCGAATAGGGGATCGCGATCGCCATTTATTTCAGTGATCGGACAGTCTAGTAACCGTTCTAAACCTGTTGCGGCTGTTCCATGCATCACATCAACAAAGACTTTAACTTTGCCAGATGCGATCGCGTTTTTGATAGCTGTAATATCAACTTTAGCTTGTAAACCTTGACAATAACTCGGCCAAGGATTGAAATATTCTAATTTACCTGGCTGTTCTGCTGGTGCCAATGGTTGATCTAAAATGGCTTCGATTTGTTTAGTAACTTCAGGGGAAACCGAACCACCAAAAGCACTTTTGACCTTTAAACCCAAATAAGCTGCTGGATTATGGGATGCTGTCATGACAATTGCCCCCAAGGCATTTTGCGCTTTAGCTGCCCAACTAAACGCAGGAGTAGGAGCAAAACATTCTGATAAGAGAACATCAAATCCCGCTTCTTGAATTGCCTCGGCAGCAACTTTCGCAAAATCTTCCGCCATAAAACGGCGATCGTAGCCTACAATTACCGTATTACTACCCGTAGTTTTACCATAGTTATCTGCTAGAACTTTAGCGGATAGAGGCGCTAGCATCGCGACTCTTTCAAAAGTAAAATCCGCAGCAATAACTCCACGCCAGCCATCTGTACCAAACTTAATGGGATTAACAGTGAAAGCCATAAAAAACAATATTTAATAATATTACAATCACAATTTCCAGGTTAACTGTTTCTCGCTAGTTTGCATAGCTTTGAGTCTAGTTGTTTACTATTAAACTTTGACATCCTCCCACCGTTAAGCGCTACGCGCTGTAACAGGGGATTCTAACACCTTACGATGCTAGTTTTCTGCTTCGTCCCGTGCCAGCTAGAATACCGTGACCGATACTCCCCGTCGCTTCCAGTCCACAGACATTTTCGAGCACGCTATGCCCTAGCGCACTTATTCCTTCAGGCTTGCTACATCTCTTGTGGTGGTATATCCGCACTCATGACAATGGTGAACTCGGATATCTAGAGTTTTCTTTCCTGTATGTGCGCCACAGTTAGGACAAGTTTGGCTCGTCCCATTTTTATCAACCTTGGCAAAATACACCTGCCGACGGAAACAAACCCATTCTAAAATCCTTACAAATTGTCCAAAACCAGCATCAGCACTCTGTTTACTTAACATTCCTCTTTGCCAACCAACAAAGTTAATGTCTTCTGCAAACAACATTCCTGCGCCATCACACAAATGTAGAAAATGTCAATTAAGATAGACTTAAACTATAACCTATTTAAAGCTTACTATTTACTGAGAAAAATTAATGTCAGATTCCGAAGAAGTTGTAGTCAAGTCAGTCGAATCGCAATTGGTCGCGGCAAGTTTAGGTATTATTCCTAATGATCGTGAAGGAGCACCCTCTGTCATAGTAAAGCTTTTTCAGAAAACTTCTGAATATCTAACTAATCATAGAAACCCTGTAGCTACAGAACTTCAGTATCCAGTAAAAAAACTAAAATTTCAAAAAAGTTTCCTTTCATGGCTATTTTCTTTATTTAACAGCCAGGATTAGTTAATTGCTGCGGATGAGGATTAATAACTAAAGGTTCAGCTGTTAAAATTACTTGTCCTTGTTCATTTACTACCCATCCTTGAGCTAACTGAGGGTAATAACCAACATTTTTAGAAGGTAAACTCACAGCGTTATTATTAGTATTTTGAGAATTGGTTTTCGATTCGGTTACTTCTTCTAAAATACGCCAATCTTCCCAATTATTCTCAACTGAAGTTTTTTGTGCCGGAGACAAAGGAATGCCCCCACGACCAGTGATGTAATACTTACTTTGGCCAAGATTGCGACAATAGTTATCTAAGGAATTATTATCTAAACTGGCAACTTCTGTTTTGACATCTCTTTCTGGTTCTGCGGTTTGTCCCTCTGGAGTAACTACTATTACCGAGCCATTTTGTCCAAATTCAGAACTAGCATTAATTTCACTAAGAGTATCATTTAATGAACTTTCCGTTACTTCTAGTCCCACAATTCCTTCTGTAGTGATTAGAATATTGCCCCCATTTCCTTGGAAAGCATTGGCTAAGATATCACTATTTTCTGAAGGAAGAGCGATCACAAAATCTGCTGCTATGTTGAGGTTTCCTCCATTAGCAATTCCACTGGCTTCAGCTGAAATTTGACTATTATTTCTGAGGATCAGATTTTCAGCCACATCAATATTAATATTGCCACCTTGTTTTGAGCGTGTTGTAGCAGTAATAAGTCCTTGATTATTTAATTCAATTGAGTTCGCTGTAATATCTAAATTACCTGGAATACCAGAGCTCGTTCCCCGAACATTAATCCGTCCCTGATCGAATATTTTTAATGTCTGAGCATTAAGTATAATGTTTCCTGCCTTACCATTTCCTGTAGTTTCTGCATCTAATTCACTAAATAATAGAGCGTTTTTTCCGGTTCCCACTATTTCTACAATTGAAGCTTCAATTTCCACATCTCCTGCTGTACCTTGATTAGAAGTATCAGCAGATATTTGACCTCCATTTTGTAGAGTTAAACGCTCAGTTGTAATTTTAATATTCCCACCATCTCCTACTTGAAAAGCATTGCTAGCAACTATACTACTCTGGCTATTGCTACGTGGGGTAGTGCCAGTGATATTTAACAAATTTGTTGCTTGAATACTAATATCACCCCCTCTACCGCTTCTAAAAGGAGAACTAGAAATTACGCTGCCATCTTCAATATTCAATTCTTTGGTAAATATATCAATATTTCCACTAGCAGCATTACTAATTGAAGCAGTAGAAATAGTACTACCTAAATTAAGTTCTATCGCCCGATCGACAGTTATAGGTATGTTTAAAAAATCTAATGCTTGTTCAACTTGAGCTCTATTAAAATCAATTAAAGGTCTAACTCCCTTAAGGGATATTGATTCAGATTGAATCTTGAGATTACCACCTTTTCCACTATTTAAGTTTAGTTGCTCAACATTTTCAATCGTCTGTAACTCAATTTCTCCACCATCAAGGAGCAACAAATTTTTAGCATTGATTACAATATCACTACCCGTACCTTGTCCAAAAGTATTACTAGTGATACGACTTGATAAAGGGACAAAAACTCCAAAACCTGCCACAAATGGATCTTGATTTTGTAGGGTCGGATCACTCCCTCTAATTTCTAATAATTCTGAAGCATTTACTGTAATTTGTTGTCCATCAATTGAACCAAAAGTATCGGAAATAACTCCTGAACCACTTAGAATTTGAATATTTCTGCCTTGTAAATTGATACTACCTCCTCCTATGCCACTAGTATCAATACGCGATAAATTATTTAATTGAATGTCTTGAAATTTGGTAACTTTTTCATAAGTGAATTGCCATTGTTGATTGCTATAGTCCAAACCGACAAAGTTATTATTCCCAACACTCCCTAATTCGATTTTGCCTGAAGGGGCAGATAAAACTGTGCCATCTAATGTTAGATTGCCTCCTATTAAGGCTAAAGTCTTGTCAGGCTGTACTTGAATATTTTCAGAAGAATTATTGATAAGATTAATCGGAGTTGCCGATCGCTCTCCAAAGATCAACCCAAGAGGTCGATTTATAGTTAATAAGGGCGGATTATTCGGATTATCTGCCCGAAAACTATTGCCATCCGTAAATAAAATTTCGCTAGCAGTAGTAGCCAATAATGAGCCACCTAAATTAAGTCTTGCGTTAGGCCCAAAAACAATTCCATTGGGATTAATTAAAAATAAATTAGCTACCCCATTTGCTTTGATTAAGCCATCGATTTCAGAGAGCGAGCTACCGGTAACGCGACTCAGAATATTTTTAATATTAGGTGAATTATTGAAAATTCCACTATCTCCTGTGCCAAGAGAAAACTCTTCAAAACTATGAAAAAGATTTTCTCCGACAACAGTCCCCCCTTCGATGGTAAATACCTGTCCTTGAACATTAACTAAAGAATTATTAGGCAGGGTTTGATCGGGAACAATTTGCCCTTGAGCAACATTAGTTAGAGAAACGTTGCCCAGAATAGATAATATTGCGAGCCCAAAATATTTGCGGATGATCATAGTTATCTTAGTTAGGTTGCGAATTAACGCCGATCGCGGTTAAATTCTTGATAAACTTGAGTCATTAAATCTTGCATAGGTTGTCTGAATTTTTCAGGTATCCCTTGAAGATTATGCTCTAGTAACTCACTAAAATCTTGTTCAATATTATAATCTCGCGAGTCTACAGTAACAGGATTTTGCATCCAAGTAGTATGCAAAGTCAATCCCAGATTTAATGAGGGATGACTCAAAGTATAAATTGGTCCTTGCTCAAGATTTTGCGCATCAAAAATCCAAATTTCGCTATTATCAGACCATTTTGGGTCAGAAGAATTACCATTTTGAGCTAATAAATTATCAGAATGTACCACTGTACAAACGATATAACCATCTGTTGCTCCTTGAGTATTAGCTTTCGGTACAAATTGATGAGAACTGGCAAAATAGCCTGGCTCAAAATTATAATGGTCAACGATATTTAGCACTTTTCCCGATGCTGCCTGACGATCAATATGTAATCGGTTAATACTAGTAGGTACGCCTTTTTCTGTTCTGTCTTTAATGAGTTGATGAGATACTTTGGGATCGCGATATTTATAATTTTTGTACATTTCAAAAACTATATTCGGTAGCATATTATGCCATCCTCCGAAACCACCCCAATAGATATCTTCATGCTTTTGTGTCGGATAATTATCGCGATAAGCATAAAATCCTAAGGACCAAGTATGTTCAAGACATAGATCGATGTCTAAAAGTTCTTGAGTCACAATTTTTCCTTTTTCCCCGTCAATCAGATAATAGGCAGGACGATTGACATCCATTGGTGCAACTCCAGCACCAACTACATTCCTTAGATAGATATTTTCTGGGTCATCTGGATCATTTTTATTCTGGGCAAATACAGAAGTATCTGTTTCGTGAAGGAATTCTGCTGGATCAGTGGCACAATTATGTGCGACATGCAGACTAACATGATTTGGTGGTTCTTCCTGATAATCAGCAACGAAATGAGTAAATTCCCTCGCAAGATTAATCTGTTTGGCAGTAATAGTCCCGCCTGATGGAACATCTTGAAATTGTCGGCGATCTATGAGGTAAATTCGACTATCGGGTAATTGTGGATAATTAAAATATTCACGAAGAAATTTCAGTCTAGTATTGATTTTTTCTTCTACCGCTTCTTCTATGGTTTCTTCTAGATCTTCTAGCCATTTGAATTGGTCTTTGGGATCGGGAATGTAATCATCAATACTAGGAATAAAATTAGCAATAGTGACTTTAAAGGCCGTATCTACTACGATGACATGATTTTCCGTAACTGCCATTTGGTGGGTGGTTTGGCGAATCTTGACATTACGACCATTGGGTAAAACTACTTTCCATTTATCGACTTGATCCTCTCCTTGCCAACGCATTAAATATAATTCATCATCTCCACCAAGATTAAAAAGCTCTAAGAAATCTGTGAATAAGTCAGTGAGAAAAACGACAATTTTAGTCAAGACTTGAATTATAAAGCTTAATATAATACGCAACAAACTTTGGGGTAATAACTTTAGCAAAAACCTTTTTGCTTGATAGGAAAAAAGGTTAGAAACAAGCAACAAAGAGTCTAAAGATTTTGTGACATTAACGGTAAACAGTTCTCCTGTTTTAGGATCGAAAGTCGGATGAGCCGAAGTGCTAATGGGTCGAAATACCCGAGCTACTGGCAATTTGACCATATCTAACCAATCCTTATTTTTACCTACTGGAGCAATGCTTTGCAGGGTTTGAGGATCGATTTCATAGGGACGACCAATATCCCATGTAGATAGTAATCGCTCTTTCTCTTGACCTGGGAATTTCATCGGCAGAAAAGCTGTATTTTCTTGATTGCAATTGCCTAACATGATAGAAATTCTGGCAATACTAAAATCCCAAAATCGCATTAATTTGGGAAACGGTCTATTTTGAGAATCTTTACCTTGATGAACTAAACGATCTGCATAAAATGAAGGTGTTTTAACAAATGCAGTTGACCATTCTGCTTGACCATTTTTAAATGATAGACGTTGAATTTGTCCATCCCCATTAAGAATCGAAGTCCAACCATCATCAGTGGGTAAGACAATATCTTCTTGGTTATTGCTAATAGAAACTTGGGTTGAAGATACAGAACCCGTTGCATTAACAATAAAGACTGCACCTTCTAATTCGGTCGGTAAAGTTGCTTCTTCTTTGGTTCTGCCTTTTCTGACCGTTAGTTGTAAAGGCGATCGCAGATATTCTTGTCTGTTAAAAGAAATAATAGCTTTCGGCAATAAACCTAATATTTTGTTGTTATTCATTGGCTTATATAAGTTTTGCAATACAAAAAAGAGTTAAATTACTGAAACATAGGGGCCAACTACGTTATCTTTAGCGGCTACTAATCCTGCGGCTATGCCCGCAGCAGAGGCGGCATGACCCATTAAATTACCTCCAGGGTAAACTTCACCTGGTTGTCTCTCAAAACCATCTTTACCTTGAAGGGCTACCCAATCCCCAGCGAAGAAGAGGTTAGGAATATATTCTTCGGCAAAAAATGGCGCAGGGCGATCGCCTTGTCCGACTTGAAATCCTGTAAAGTTAAAATAGCGGCGTACTTGTAATCCACCATCGGGAACAAGAGGTGCGTCCGCAAGATTTTCTAGACCATTGATATCTCGTAATTCCTCCTTGAGTACATCCCAGATTTGTTCATCAGAGACATTTTGCATCAGTTCCCAAAGTTCTTCATTGGAACAATCTTTTAACTGTTCGGCGTCCTCAGGATATTTTTTTGCCAAAGCAGGACCAAGATCGTAACCATGAACTTCAACTACCCAGCGATCTTCTCCTACTGGAGCCGCTTTAACCCAATCGGCATCACTTTTTTCTGTTTTATGAGCCTGAAAAATGAGATCTACAGGTTGATTTTGGGGAGTTTCGATCACATCTGGTCGTTCTGGATTATTGGGTTTCTCTAGAAGATAGGCTCTCGCAACGACATCGGGAGGAGATGTTTTCATTTTGCCTAATCTTTGCCTGACCGCATCTAAACTTCGATTAGATTGTGAGTCTGCCGCTTGGGTATCGGCGAGAATTTTTTGAGCACCGCGAATATCTGTCGCTAACACTAAATAATCTAAGTCTGCTCTTTCTCCATTGGTAAATTGAATAGCTTTGACTGTGTAATCTTCTAGTTCTAGTTTGCTAACTTGATGTTCCAGATGAATTGTCACCCCAAGCTTTTCTAAATGATTACGGAAAGGCAACATAATCGAGCTATAGTGATTATCTGTGGGGACAACTCGATTCATCGCATCGGGATAACGAATAAAGAAAGTCCACATAAAATGTAATGCTTGAGCAGCACTGATATTTTCAGGACGATTCAGGCTAACTGTAAGGACTGTATTAACAAAAGTATCAAAGAAAGACTTAGCGATTTTATTTTTAGAGTACTCAACCATAGTAATGTCATCGAATTTTGCTATGACCTTTTCATGGTTATAGAAGAAAAGTGGTATCATTCCTGGAAAACTTTTCAAAGCATCCAGTATGGTCACGTTAGGAGAACGCAATACAATGCCCAACATATTCAATAATTGAGCATTGGGTTCTGCTTTAAGTATTTCTGTTTCATAATCCTCAAATTCTAGTAAAACTTCATTAACAGGAATCATGTATTTATATGCATCAATCTCCTCAATTTTCTGCATCAGATAATCGTAAACATTTACAAAAAAGTGATGCAAACCATGTTCCCAAAAACCTGAAGGAGAAGTATTACTGGCTTTTGCTCCCAATTTTCCTCCTAGGTAGTCCTTGGATTCGTAAATATGGACTATATAACCTAATTTGGCCAATTCTAGGGCAGTAATCATTCCTGCTAATCCAGAACCTACAATAGCTACTGTTTTCTTGGTATTTGCCGGTAACTTATCTAAACCTCCTGTTATAGGGGGCGCGATCGCTCTACCCACATCACTGAGCAAAAAAGGAGGGCAACCTCGCAAGAATTTGTTGAGCTTGATCATCCATTTTTCTACTGATGGTGGAATCCCCTTATCTCTGGCAACACGGGTAATATTTTTGACTCCACCCCAAGGAGCTTGAGCATTAGCTTGACTATTTAAGATCTGATTCATCGCGAAATAAGCTTGAGATATTGATAATTAACTATCACTATTCTTTACTTATTGATGCAGTCTACTTTTTATGCAATTTTGCCAAGATTGTAATATTAATTCATACATTTATCAGCAATACCGGAATTATTAGCACTAGTGGTGGTTGTTTGAAATTCTTGTGCAGTCATTGTTTTATATTGACTGTATTTTGAGTTGAATCTTGTTGAGCTGCTTCGTTACTAATTTCTGCAACTTCAGAATCATCGTAAATATTACCTTCATTATGACCGATGCCAATTTTGCCATTTTGATTATAAGTATCTCCAGTTGACATATTAGGATTGTTGCTAATATATATGTTTTTTTGAAGATTTGACATTATTATAGCCATTTCCAACAAATCCGTTCCTTTTTCTCGATAAGCTTGAATTAGTTCTTCATTTTTAACTTGAATTATTTCTTCTTTAGCCTGTAATTGCTTTTGATATTTTGCTTCGATAACTTCTAGTTTTGCTTCGTATTCTCTTTCTAAATATTTTTTTATTTCCGCTTTATTAGCAGACCCTGGCACTTCAATAGAAACAACAAAAGCACTACCACTTTTCTTTTCTATAGCTTTAATTGATAATTCTTTATTCTTAATTTCAGCTTGTAATTGTTGAAATGATTCTAGAAAAGCAGCCCATTCAATACCTTCATAAAAAATAAGATCAACGGTTTCTAAGACTTTTTGAAATAGTTTGGTAAACTCTCTTGGAGCAAAAATTTTATCTGGATCTTGGGGAACGCGATCAGCAAATATCCACTTTTTTTCTTCTTCAGAATAATTCTCTACTTTCAAATATATATAGTCGCACTGCACATTTTGTAGACTGGTTTGGCTGTTAATATTCCAATCTTCGATACAAGCCCCAGTTAGGTTTGTACCTTCAAAATTAGTTGCTAATGTTTGAATCCTTTCGAGGTTGACACTTTTGAGGTTGGCACTTTCGAGGTTGGCACTATAGAGGTTGGCATTTTCAAGGTTAGCACTTTCGAGTTTGGCACGAACTAGATTGGCATCAACGAGGTTGGCACTATAGAGGTTGGCACTATAGAGGTTGGCACTTTCGAGGTTAGCATCAACGAGTTTGGCATTTTCGAGGTTGGCACGAACTAGGTTAGCACTTTTGAGTTTGGCACGAACGAGGTTGGCACTTTCGAGGTTGGCACTTTCGAGGTTAGCACTTTCGAGTTTGGCATCAACGAGGTTGGCACTTTCGAGATTGGCACTATAAAGATTGGCACTTTCGAGGTTAGCATCAACGAGGTTGGCACGAACTAGGTTAGCACTTTCGAGTTTGGCACAAATGAGGTTAGCACTTTCGAGGTTAGCACCTTCGAGTTTGGCACAAATGAGGTTAGCACGAACCAGGTAAGCACGAACGAGATTGGTACGAACGAGGTGGGCATCAGCGAGTTTAGCAAGAACCAGGTAAGCACTATAGAGGTAGGCACTTTCGAGATTGGCACTATAAAGATTGGCACTATAAAGATTGGCACTATAAAGATTGGCATTTTCGAGGTTAGCACTATAGAGGTTAGCACTATAGAGGTAGGCACTTTCGAGATTAGCACTATAGAGGTTGGCACGAACCAGGTTGGTATTAACGAGTTTGGCACGAACCAGGTTGGCACGAACCAGGTTGGCACGAACCAGGTTGGCACTATAGAGGTTGGTACTATAGAGGTTGGCGCTACTTAGGTTAGCACCAGAGATTTTGGTGTTCCAAAGGTTAGCAGCTTCGAGGTTGGCACCAACAAGGTTGGCTTCGGAGAGATCGGGTTCTATATCAGGATTTTCCTTTCGCCACAGATTCCAAACTTCTACTCCTTCTCTGAGTTTGGCAAGATGTTCTTCGTTTGCCATACCTTTTTTACTGAATGTTCTAAAGAGAAGTGTAGCAGCAATAGCTATGGTACGATCGCATAACTAATTACGTTATAAATAAAGAAGGCTAAAGAAGAAAGGGTCGCTATTATCCTCACTCTTCAAGGAGAAACATTGCTACCAAGAAACTGGAAAAACCCCAGCGAGAACCTAATAACCCGTGGGGAATCAATCAATATGCAGTAATATAAGTTATTAAGCTGGGCAAAGTTTCGTATCCGGGAGATTCTTCTAGTGAACAGTAAAAAAGACAATAATGTATTAGCGGTGTTTGCGCACCCAGATGATGAAACATGGGTATCAGGAACTTTATCAAAATTGGCTTACTGTGGATTAACAGTTACCCCAGTGTACGTAACTTCAGGTGACGCTGGAAGCGATTACTCAGGAGCTAAGTTAACTGGACAAGCTTTGGCCAAGAGCCGTGAAACTGAGGCGCTCAAGGCCACCAATGCTCTTGGGTTATCAGTTCCTGTTTTTCTGCGCTACCCCGATGGTAAAGTTGACCGCTATTACTCTGAGATCCGTGATAAGTTGACAAGCATTATGGATGAACTTGAGCCCATTGCAGTTATTACCTTTGGGAAAGATGGCATTACAGGTCATATGGATCATATTTCTGTGGGTGACATTGCTACGGAAGTATCTCAGGGGAAAACCGTATATTTTGCTGTGTCTCAGAGCCGGGCTGAGCTGTTCGCACAATATGCAAGAAAACATGGGATTGATTTCATAGTACCTGAACCTGTGGCCGATGCAGATGTTACCCATCGGGTTGATGTGAGCCTGAAGGGGAAAAACAGAATTAGTGCCCAGGCTTCATATAAAACACAATTTCCAACCGTAATGATCCAAGCATTTGCAGATTTCGTGAATAATGTTCCTACAGAAGAGCTGGTTATACCCAAGAGCAGTAATGAGCTTGACGAATTCCTGAACCAGCTTGAAATGCCATAAGTAAGGCTCAAGGCTAGCCCTGTTATTAAAGTAAGGGGGTACCCAAAATTAGTTAATAGATCTTGCCTCTATAGACGATCCATCTTCCTCTAATCCACCTGCTACTTTATCTAAAAATTCTAGTTCTAGTGCTTCGAGCTTGGGCTCCTTGATCTTCTTTGTAGACTTGCTAGATTGTTCTTCGCAATTTGCTTGTGCTTGATATTGCTGGTTCTCTAAATCATGTATCTTGATAACCATTCGATTAATCTCCTTTTGAATAATGAACGAGAACGTATAGCGTTTCTCAGATTAATGAGATACACTTCGCTGTTCCCTGTTCCCTGTTCCCTGTTCCCTATTCCCCGTTCCCCAAAGTAGAGCTTTATGTATCTCACTAATTCAAGAATGGCTATATAGATTAAAGTCAGTAAAGGAGTCACCTCCTCTACTGCTCTTCAGAACGGGACGTGACACTTTAGCGTCATCCCGCTCCTCAATAAAACGGCTACTGTCATGAGCACGTCACCAGCATATCGTTTTCCCATCTCCAATCTGGAGGTAGTTTCATGGGTTGGAAGTGAGGCTTCCCCCTTCCATCGTTTCTGGTTTTTTCATCGTGGCAATGACGATGTAATAGTTGCCAATTTTTGTATTCATCCTTTCCGCCTTGTGATTTGGGAATGACATGGTCGAGTTCTATTACATCTTCGTCCTTGAAATTTAGTCCGCACCATTTACATTTGCCCTTTTGCTTTTTGAGCAGGGATGCTGTTCGCGATCAGGCGAAGCCTGGCACTGCGTGATCGCATCTGAGGGTGTTTACCCATTCGGGAACTCCAATAAATTAGGTTGCCATCGTATGGACTAGCATCGCCCTTAACTTTCACATACCTAATAGTTTTTGTGTCAGGGTGTGATAGTAAACATATCGGTTTCAAACCTTGTGTTCTGGTGGCGAATACCCAATTTCTCTCACCTATTTTGTGAAAGTATTTGTTGACTACCCATTTTCTTCCCTTATTTCGGTGACGTTTTATTCCCCACTTAAGCAGCTTCCAGAAGATTAGATGGTACATTCTTTCAAACACTGTTTGGCTGGACACCGTAGCATAGTAATTACACCATCCTCTGATAATCGGGTTTAGAGTATTAATAAGGCTAGTTTGAGACTTGCCTTTATGCTGGTCTATTACTTCTGCTAACCTTTTGTAGTGTTGCTTCTGTGCTTTCTTACTTGGGGTGATGATGGTTTTGAAACCTCGTAAACCTTTTCTGCTCTTTCCGCAAGTATATTTACCTGTTTTATGTTGCCTAATATTGAACCCCAGGAAATCAAAACCAGGTTTTTCCTGTTCGTAGTAATTAAGGGTATGAGCAATTCTGGTTTTACAGGGTTTTAATTCTAATCCCATGTCATTTAACCAATGAGTTATCACCTCAGTACATCTATTTAAGATATTGATGTCTTCATGGAGGATGAGAAAGTCATCAGCATAACGAATTACCCTAACCGATTTTCTTTTGTCTCTTTTGCCTAATTGGTTTCCATTAGAACGCTTTAGGTCAAAAGTATCGGCTAGGTTTTTAATTTCGTTTTCCATCCCATGTAGTGCAATATTCGCCAGTAAGGGCGAAATTAACCCACCTTGCGGTGTTCCTTGGAATGTTGGTTTAAACTCAAGTCCATCCATTACACCAGCTTTCAGCCAAGCTCGGATTTGTCTCCGTAGGGTAGGATAGGTATTCAGTTTTTCAAGTAGTTTATTGTGGTTAATGCAATCAAAGCATTGAGAAATATCGGCATCTAGTAAGAATTTGGGTTTCTTGCTGATAGCATTGAGAATTGCTCTAATTGCATCATGACATGAGCGTCCAGGGCGGAATCCATAGTTGTTTGGCTCAAAGAGTGCCTCCCATTCTGGCTCAAGTGCCAGTTTGACAAGTCCTTGTAATGCGCGGTCATACATTGTCGGGATTCCTAATGGTCGCTTCTCCTCCTTCCCTGGTTTAGGAATCCATACTCTCCTAGTGAGAGCGACTTTTGAACCCAGTGTTAGTTTATTTACCAAGGTAAAACGTTGCTTTGGGGTTAGTGATTTAACACCGTCCACACCTGCCGTCTTTTTGCCTTGATTATCCTGAGTGACCCGACGAACCGCAAGACATTTAGCAGCCCAAGACTTAATTAGAAGTTTTTGGAGTCGGCGAACTAATTTGACATCACCACGACGGGACGCTTTGTAAATCCTTTTTTGCAACTTATAGATGTTCCGTTCTAGCTTTCGCCAGGGGATATCTGACCATTTATACATCGGTTGTACCGTGTTCATAACTTATGCATTGCTACTCATAGCTTTACAATCCGTCTTACCGTGAGTCCGTCAGCATATCCTTTACGTTACATAAAGGCATTGGCTTCTGACCCAATCTTTCCTATCTGTTACCTACTTAATAGTAGAGTTTTGCGTCTTAGCTGACTACTTATTGAAGTTTTACTTCCATAAGAGTAATCAGATAGGTTACTTCGTTCCTCATAATCATTTCTTACAGATAGTAAACGGTTGTAATAGGATTTAATGAGGGTTTTTTGCAGTCTTCTTCCTTTCTGTTCATCGCCACTGCTAAAGGCTCGATAGATTCTCTTTTGCATCTTGAATACAGATTTCTGGACTTTTCGCCAGTTAATCTGATTCCATTCCACAGTATTCTTCTGATGCGATCGCATCATTTCAAAATCTGTTTTAGACATATTCAATGCTACTCAATCACTATTTTCCTAAGAACAGTGAGGACGTGGGCAGATCCGATTCATTACAAATAGGCGTTGGCTTTTTCCTCAATCCTTCGCCCTTAATAACCTCCTAGTGGAGAGTTTTCGTCTTGGATGACTACTCTAAGGTTCGACCCCCTTAGAGAGTTATTAAGGGATTTCCTCGTTCCGAATATTCTGTTGGTACGAACTTTTAGGATTCGTCTGTTCACCGACTGGGATTAGTAACGATGATTGTGACTTTTAACTTTCCACCGAATGCGATTAGTGTTGTATCTATCCTCCAAAATATAAGGATGATAATCATGTGCATTATTGCCTTTTGGCTACAGCTTTTCAGCTCTGATTTAGCTGTTTACATCTAACGATGGTTGTGTTATTTCAAGCGTTACGCTTTATCCGTGGGTTCTTGCTAGAAGCTAACCAGTTCAGACTACCAGTTAGTACTCCTTTTAACCCCGCTTCAAGGATTGATGTCCAGTCGCTACCTTGGGGGTTATGCTTTTACTCCCAACACCGAGAGAGTAGGGCTTATGAATTCGCATTTATTAATATTTTGCACCTTATAACAGGCTTCATTCACCTACATAGAATATTCAGTTATCATGGTTCATAATTCCTAATGAAATTAAAACCAAGCTAGTCATACCAGGGCTTTTTCGCCTCTGTTCTTGACTAAACGAGTCGCACAGTTTGATGATGTTCATAGTTCTCATTTTATCGGAAAACGCGATCGCCAAAGCGGATAAATTCTTAGAATTTTTTGTGGGTTCAACTAGAACTTTATTGACATTGGATTTCAGCGTTTTGTTAGCCACTTTAGTTATCATTCAACTATAGTACTTTGGACCTTGGAAAACCATGCACATAGTCTTATCCCAAAGTTTCTATCATACTTATCAAGCCAAAAACGAGTAAAGTATTCAACATCATGTCTGTAAATTTGAACAATAAATGAGACTAAATCTTTAGAATTAAATGACACTCACTAGTAACTCTGTATTATTTTTTGAGATATCTGTATACGCTCGCTTTAGATAAGTTATAGTCAGCCATCAGAGTTTTAATGAGCGTCCCTGATTTTCTTCGTTCCTGGAGCTCTTCGATCTGCTGGGTCGTCATTTTTTTCTTGCGCCCAAAAGGAACGCCCCTCTCTTTAGCTTTATTAATGCCATCCATTTGTCGTTCAGCACGAATCTCAGTCTCAAATTGTGCGATCGCTCCCAACATATTAAACAGCAACCTTCCCGTAGCATCGCTAGTATTAATATTTTGGTCGAGTACTTGAAGATTGACTTGCTTCTGTTTGAGGATGTCGGCGATCTGACAGAGGTGTAAAGTAGAACGAGCCAAGCGATCCAAGCGCGTCACCACCAAAGTATCTTCTTCTCTGACATATTCCAGACAAGCCGCTAATTGAGGACGGTTTTGATTAGTACCGCTTTGTTTCTCCTGATAGATTTTGTCACAATGTTGTAATTTATCTAATTGGACATCGAGACTCTGACCTACCGAACTCACCCGCGCATATCCGACTATAGCCATCAGAAAAAAATCTGAAATCTGAATGTAAGAATTAAAAGACAGAAAATAGAACAATATTACTGTTTTGTTGTCTCATTATGTCTCAAAAACTCTAAGACCTTGCAATAATGATATTATGAGACATGAATTGAGACAAGTAAATTTTAATGTCTCAAAATCTGTACTTTTTGAGACAATAGGAGGTGAAAAAAAATCTTTGATTGTAATTCATAAAAACTATGTCAGAGAAACTTTCGGTTTCAGAGCTTTCAGAATCGGACAGAACTCTTGCACTAAAGCGCTTTAAAAAAATTCAACCTTTTTTAGAAGAGGGTGTTCCTCTGACTCAAATTGTCGCCACAGAAAATATTTCCCTTTCTACTGCTAGAAGATGGGTAGCTCGTTATCGAAAAGATGGATTAACAGGTTTAGTTCGTAAGCCCCGTCAAGATAAAGGAGTACATCGTTGTCTCAATGACGAAGTAAAAAAACTGATTGAAGGGTTGGCTCTACAAAAACCACCTAAGACTATTGCCCATATTCATCGTCAAATTGAATCTTACTGCGATCTCCAAAAACTAGCTATCCCATTCTATAGAACCGTTTATGGAATCGTCCGCGACCTCGACCCTGGTTTAATAACTCTGGCTCATGAAGGGTCAAAAACTTACAAACAAGCATTTGATTTACTACACAGACAAGAATCGGAGCAACCTAATGCCATCTGGCAAGCAGATCATACTTTGCTCGATATTTGGATCTTTGATGAAAAAGAACAGCCTGTAAGACCTTGGCTGACGGTAATCATAGATGATTATAGTAGAGCGATCGCTGGATACTATATTTCCTTAGATGCTCCCTCGGCATTACAAACTGCATTGGCTTTAAGACAAGCCATCTGGCGGAAAAACGATCCTAACTGGCATATCTGCGGGATTCCTGAGATTCTCTATACAGATCATGGTAGTGATTTTACTTCCCAACACATCGAACAAGTCTGTCTCGACCTCAAAATTAGACTGATCTTTTCTACTGTTGGTCAACCAAGGGGTAGAGGAAAAATCGAACGATTCTTCCTCACAGTCAATCAGCTCTTGTTATCCAAACTATCTGGATACGCACCTACTGGACATAAAACACCCCAGCCAGTTTTGACATTAACCGAACTGAGTTCAGAATTCGACCGCTTTATCGGCGAATACAATCAATCGAACCATAGTGAAACCAAAGAAGCTCCCCAAAAACGTTGGTCGGCAAAGGGATTTCTGCCCCAGCTTCCCGAATCAATTGAAGAACTAGATTTACTGTTATTAACCATCAAGCAGAAACGTCGTATCCACCGTGATGGTATTCGTTTCCAGGGATTAAGATATATCGACCCTTTATTGGCTAACTATGTGGGAGAAGATGTTGCGATTCGTTACGACCCAAGGGATATGGCAGAGATTAGAATTTACTATCAAAATCGCTTTCTCTGTCGGGCAATCTGTCCTGAATTAGCTTCTACTACCGTTACTCTCAAAGAGATTGCTGCTGCTCGTTATGCCAGACGCAAAGCACTAGATCGACAAATCAAAGAACGAATCTCTATTGTGGATGCTTTGATGGGAGTTAAGAGGAAATCAAAACCCAAATCATCTCCTACAATATCAACTGAAAAAACCAAGTCCCAATCTCCGCGTCTCAAGCGATATTTTAATGACTAGCTTCTATCAAACAGGTGCAGATGATACCCAAGCTATTGCCGAACAAGAATCTTTTATTATTACTAAAGAATATCGGCGGTTTGCTGAATTCTGTGATGCCTGTCTTAGAGAGAAATATATCGGCTTATGTTACGGCGCACCAGGAGTTGGTAAAACTCTATCGGCTCGTTATTATGCCAAGTGGTATTTTCTCGAAAAGCGTTTGCCAACTAATTTACCTTATTTGCCCCTACATCCAGAAATCAGTTCTTGTCGTACTCTACTTTATACGGCAGAAATTACTAGCACTCCCCGCAAAATCAAGGAAAATATTGGCAGTATGAGAGTTCAGTTGGGGCGTTTTGTCGAGGAACTTTTACCGCAAGAGCAACGAACCTTGATGGCCAGAGATATTCCTAATTACTGTCATTTAATCATCGTTGATGAAACCGAACGTCTCAAAATGACAGGAATTGAGCAATTTAGAGAAATCTACGACAAAGGGGATCTGGGCTTGATTTTTATTGGGATGCCTGGATTAGAAAAAAAATTATCCCGTTATCCTCAACTCTATTCTCGTGTTGGGTTTTCTCATAGTTACAATACTTTAAGTCAGGATGAGATGCGATTTTTACTTCAAATCTATTGGGAGAAATTTGGTTTGAGCATGAATCCCAATGATTATACAGACGCAGAGGCGATTGCTACGATTTGTCGCGTTACTAACGGTAATTTTAGGCTGGTTAATCGTTTATTTCGTCAAATAGAGCGTATTATGAGAATCAATGAACTCAGTTGTATCACCGCAGAAGTAGTGGAAGCCGCTAGGGAATGTTTGGTAATTGGTACGGTTTGAGTTGAGATGAAAATTGGCTACATATTCAATATTGGCGAAAAGAGAATAAATACAGTACCCGAACAAATAGAGGCTCTCAAACAAGCTGAGTGCCAGGTTATTTTTAGTGACATACATCATGATTTTCCGAACCAGCAGCCTCTACTCGAATCAATGTTTGAATATGCTAGGGAAGGAGATATTCTGGTAATCTGGCAAATCTATTGTTTAGCACCAACTGTTCGGCGGTTTGTCAAAATTGCCCGCAGATTATATCAACAGAATATCGGTCTACAAGTTCTTACTGGTGAAGCATCGCTTTTCCAACCTCATACCCTAGACAGTGAAAAGATGCTGGCTACCTTCGCTGCTTTTGCCAAGCTCGAACAGGAATATGCTTCATCTCGAACGAAGAAAGGATTAGAAGAATTAAAGTCTCAAGGTAAAGTTTTGGGCAGACGGAGTAATTTTGAGCAATGGAAACCAAAGTTGATTGAGATGCAAAAACTTGGCTATTCAGCTTACAGAATAAGTCAAGAAACTAGATTATGCTACGAAACTGCTAAAAAATACTTGAGGCAGCTTGAACAAGAAAGCTAGTTTGTAAATACCCAGCTTTGAGTGTCATTTAATTCTAAAGATTTAGTCTCATTTATTGTTTCAATTTACAAATAGCTATAAATTGGACTAAATATAGGTTCATGCGATATGAGCCATCAACTCTGAATAACACAAACATTCGTTTCTGTAAATCAATAAAAACCTGTTTCAGATATACTGTTTTTGATTTCATAATTCATATCATAGTCAAGTTTACATAAACCCATATTTTTTTGTTTATGTAAATAAAGCCTGAATCGGCACATCAAAAAAGGTGTTTAAGGCTTCTACGCAGTATCTCAGAACCTTTTAATCAGATATATTGCTAATATCTGATAATATTTGTTTAGCAACTGATAGAAGTTTTTCGAGTTCTCCAGATTCTATCAATGACCAAACTAAGTGAAGATCGACTCTAAAATATTCGTGTATGGCAATGTTTCGGAATCCGATAATTTGTCTCCACGGAATTTCTGAATGACGCTCAATTATCTCTTCGGGAAGTTGGTTACTTGCCTCTCCAATAATTTCAAGTCTCCGAATGATTGCATCTTGTAGGATTTCATCTTCCAAGAAGCTGCTTCTTCCCCTTGAAGCATAGTTCTGAACTTTTTGAACAGACTCTATAATGTCTTCCAAAAAGTATCTCGTAGAGCGAGTTTTCTTTCTTCCTGGCATAAGTATTTAAACCTACAAAGCATATCGATTATAAGTTGGCGATGGGAATTGCATCTTTCAGGATATTTTCTCGCATTCCTTCACGAAGCCCTGTACTGGAAGCAAGGTCAACTTCATGTCCTAATAGGTCTTCTAATTCTTGTTTCAGTTTTATAAAATCTATCAGGTTTTGACTCTCTCCTACGTCGATAACAAAATCAATATCACTATTCTCATTCGCTTGCTCTCTTGATACAGAACCAAAGACCCTAATATTTAAGGCTTTATTTGCTTCGGCAAGTTTGAGAATCTGGCTCTTGAACTTTTTCAACTGCTCTAAATCCATCGTTTTAACCCTATATCATTGATCTACGTTATGGTGAATTAGAAGCTGAAATACGAATTTCTTGGTTTGACATAGCATTTTAATTATCGTCAAAAGTTTAGTCTTTCTCAATAAAAAATGGTAAAAGTCATTGACCAATTTTGACTCCTCGAAACCGCAGATACTTATATAAAGTAGCTTTAGAAATACTTAAACTCTTAGCAATCTCATCTACTGGCATCTTTTCTTTATAGTAAGACTCTGCAATACGAGCTTTCTTCTTAGCTTCCTCTGATAGTCCTGGTCTCCTTCCACCTTTTCTACCTCTAGCTCTAGCTGCTGCTAATCC
>JASJDR010000051.1 GCA_030065615.1 Xenococcus sp. MO_188.B8
CCCTCTATAATCCCTCTTTTGTCACTACTGGTAATAAAGGAAAGTTTAGGCAGTAAGAAAAGAGAGAAAATCAAATTGATTAGTATAAAAGCGAGAAAGACCAGAAAATTGATTCATCAAATCAATCAACTTTAAGAAACATCTCGTCATACCAGGGATTTTGAAAACTTTTAAGGTAGGCTTAATAAGACAATAAAATACATAGGGTTGAATAATAATTCTTAGGTTGTTTAAAGCTGTTCTTGCTCCGTCCTATACGCTGAGGGAACCTCAGCGCGGGCGGTGCGCTTTTCCAACTTGTACCAACCGTCCAAAAGGAATGTTTTTGAAGTTGGGGTAGCTCAAAATTATTGGCTGTAAGCCCTAGGTTATCTGGCTGCTCGACATCTAAGGTTAACAGTTTGAAGTAATTAGCTTGGATACTTACTAATAGATAAGCACTCATGACCAATTCCCACCATCGTTCAATACTTTGGTAATCCGTGAGGCGAAAATCTCGCCAACCTAACTCATTTTTGACCTGTTTGAAGCTATACTCAATCCAATTTCTCAGACTATAAAGAGGTGCCAGTTTTAATTGGATTTTTCCTTCGAGGTTGGTCATGATATACCAACTATCTTCTCCTGTCGGGTCGGGGACAGCCTTTTTACTAATTTGATAGTAACGAATTACTCGGCGCTTACCAAAAATAATTTCGCGGATATATCTGGTCTCTGAGCAACGACGAGATAGTTTTTGTTCATAAGCTAGCCATCGATTCCGACGAACTTTTTCTCCTGGTCCTAACAAAACACCATGGTTCGAACGAATCGCCACAATGTATTTGAGTTTATAGCGATTTAACGCTGCTATTACATTACCGCTTTCACCATATAAACTATCTGCTAAAACTAATTTAATTTTGAAACCCCATTGTTTTAATTCTTGCAAAATTTCTACGGCTAATTGAGTCTTAGTTTTATATTCATCTGATTCTTTCAATCTTTTTCTAGGCTTAAAAATTTTAAAGATTAAGGGATAAGTGATTTCTTCTACTACTGCATAAGCATTTACTGATACTATGCCATTATCTGTCTTTCCGATATTTCCAATGTATTGACGAGATACATAATCAGTTGTTTTTCCTTTCTTGGTATCTCCTGTTTCATCAATACATAAAATTATGGCTTGTTCTCCAATTAGTAGTTTCGTTAACCATAATCTGGTTTCTCTGACTTGTTCTACTTTCCACAATCCAGAGCGTAAGAAGTGATTTAGTCTCTGTCCGTCTTTTAGTCCTGTTGCTTTGGCAATCTCTGGTAATGACTTTCTGGGAATTTCTGAGAGCATTCCTAGATGCAAATATTTAAAACATTCAAATAGTCTGACATCATTAAATAGACTTCGGTAAGCATGACAATAATCGTCTATAAATCCTACGGTCTGAATTGAAGCTCTTGCTGCTACCATTTTTCTACAAGATCTCGCTCAGCTTTTCGTGATTATTTTATCTCTCTTAGTGACAAAAGAGGGATAATTCAGACTACTTTTAGTCTTTTTCGGAATTGCCAGTGATATTACACTCGCGAATTTCTATTAAGTTGAGTGTAATGGTTAAGCAATTGCCCGTAACCATTGCTTGATGGCACAAGAATGTTCCGAGGATTAGCGCTAAAGCAATCAATAAAGGATTATTTGATGTATATCTTTCTTTGATTTAGGAGCATTAGTACTTTTTAAGTTGTTCCGACATGTGACTATTTTTCAATCTTACGCTTTTGAACGCAACTTGGTATAAGCTTTTGCATCATATTGAGATATTACCTCTTACCTTTTCCCTCTCACCTTAAATCAATCCCAATTTCACTAAACGTTCAATAGTTGCTTGCTGAGTTTCGATAAAATGTTGCCGTGCAACTTTTCCCTCTAACATACTATTAGCAGGATAAAAGTGAGGCAGATCATAACTTTGCATATATAAACTTGCCCGATGTCGCGACAATGTATTCTTAATTCCTGGTCTTCTGCGATCGCGTCTTAAAGCAACCAGATCGATCTCGGCATAGGCTGCCATACTTTCTCCCGAACCAGTCTCAGCTAACACAATCCCCCGATAATCAACAATTTTAGAACCGCCATCTACAGAAGAGATCGGCACTGGACTATTGGCAATCCCAGCAGTATTAGCCGAAATAACATAGACCATATTTTCCACCGCCCGCGAAATTTTAGCCGCCTCTTTCGGCGATCGCGCATCTCCATAAACCTCTGAGGTAGGATGGAGCAAAATTTCCGCTCCTCGCATCGCTAAAGAGCGCGCTACTTCAGGAAACAAGATCTCATCAGACGCGATCGCAGCTAGATTCCCAATCGCGGTTTTCGCCACAGGAAAAGCACCCTCCAAACCATATAAGTCCAGATATTTGTCCCAAACATCAGCCGGTGTGGGAGTATACACAGAATTGAGCCGCCGATAACGCAACACCATTGTCCCAGCCGGATCGAAAACAAAACAATTCTGAAAATAAAGATGAGGAAAATTGGGATCTAGTTCATAGGCATTGCCTGCCAGAAAAATATTATGTTTCTGAGCTATTTGCGCCAAATCATCATAGAGCGGATCATCCATATCCAGACAAGCTTTAGCTGCCCAACCCGCTACACTGTCTCCCATGGGAAAACTGGTCAGCCAATATTCAGGTAGTACCACTAAACGACAGTCAGCACCAATAAAAGCCCGCGCTGCAGCGATTTGCGGATCTAAACGCGCGATCGCATTTTTGATCAGCGATCGCACTTCTGCTTTGTCGGTCGCATGGTTAACGGCGTGACAAGTAACCTGGAGAGCCAAAGCTCGGAATGAATCAAGGCGATCGGTGTTTGTGTCCATTCTTCTTATTGAAAATCCTGCTATTATACTTAATCCATAATTACAACTTTTAGCAATTTTAATGACTGGACTTAGAGAAAAAATCAAAGCGATCGACGATAAATTATCTAAACGACCTATAGACCTCGATCCAGGAGGTTATTATGTGATTTATATCGATCGCGAAGCGGAATTAATTTGTGCCAAACATTATACTAATGTTATTAATGAGCGTGGTTTAGCAGTCGATCCCGATACAGGTGAAGTAATTGCAGCTCGGGGAAAAGTAAACCGAACAGCAGAAACACTCTACACTGCCAGAACAGCCAAAGAGCTATGTGTCAAAGTTATTGAAGAACCTCAACCTTGTCCGATAACGATGCTGGATCATGCAGCCTATCTAGGAAGAGAATTTATGCGTGCTGAATATGCTCTAGTGACTGGGGAAGAGTATGTTCAGGATTAGGGGAAGGAAGTCAAGAGTCAAAAGTCAAAAGCCCTAAAGGATACCGCTCCGCATATCAAAAGTCAAAAGTTCAACACTTTTTTCTCTGTTTCCTAATCCCCCTTCTCTATCCCTAATAGATAATTTATTATGCGCAATTACTTACTTTGTATTAATGCAGATGAAATATTAAGAAAGATAATTACTTCGTAATGTTTTATCATGCATGAAATAACACTAATTAAAGAAGTAGTTATTTGCTACAAATAAAGCTCAAATTACTGTTTAGAATGACTAAGTTTGATGTTTTTCTCTGTCACAATACTCAGGATAAGCCAGAAGTTATAAAGATTGCTCGTCAGCTAAAACAAAGAGGACTTAAGCCTTGGTTGGATATATGGGAACTTCCTCCAGGGAAATCTTGGCAAGCTTTGTTAGAGGAACAAATTGAAGATGTTAAGTCTGCTGCGGTTTTTGTTGGTAGTAGTGGTTTGGGTCCTTGGCAAGAGCATGAGATGAGAGCTTTTTTGAGTGAATTTAATGAGAGAGGTTGTCCTGTAATTCCTGTTTTATTAGGTGACGCTGCTAAAAAGCCTGAGCTACCGATTTTTTTGAAGAGTTTGGGATGGGTTGATTTTAGGAATGCTGAATCTAATCCTATGGGGCGATTGGTTTGGGGATTACTGGAGTAAAGCCTGTTGATTTTGATTCTCCTCAAGTTTCTGTTGTTGAATCATTAGAAGAGGTTTTAGTGTCTTCGGGAGCTTCTGATGTGATGGAGAAAATTCCTGAATTAGTCGATCATTTTCAAGATTTTATTGAAGATTTGGGCAATGGTGTTGAATTGGAGATGGTTGCTATCTCTGGTGGTACTTTTATGATGGGTTCACCAGAGGGTGAAGGACAATTTTATGAGAAACCTCAGCATGAAGTTACTGTTTCTTCTTTTTATATGGGTAAGTATCCAATTACTCAGTTACAGTATACGCAAATAATGGGTAAAAATCCATCTAGATTTGAGGGTAATCAACGGCCTGTAGAGCGGGTTTCTTGGAGTATGGCGGTAGAGTTTTGTGAGAAGTTATCAAAACAAACTGGAAGGGAATATAGATTGCCGACTGAGTCTGAGTGGGAATATGCTTGTCGAGCTGGGACTACTACTAAATATTGCTTTGGTAATACTATTTCAGGTAATTTAGCTAATTTTAGTAGTAATGTCGGTGCAACTACCTCAGTTGGACGTTATACACCTAATAAGTTAGGTTTGTATGATATGCATGGAAATGTTTGGGAATGGTGTCAGGATAATTGGCATTGGGGCTATAAGAGTTCTCCTAATGATGGTAGAGCATGGTTAAAGAAAGGTTTTTTTGGGCGCCTATTGTCTCTCAATTATAAAGTTATTCGCGGTGGTTCCTGGAACGACAATCCTAATTTTTGCCGCTCAGCTGCCCGCTTCAGCGATAGCCTCGAGAATGCCAGCAACGATGACGGGTTTCGGGTTGTCTGTATGGTGCCGAGGACTTAGCACTTTGCACTTTTTGCTCTATTTTCCCTTTGCCCTATTTTTAATATTTAAATTAGAATAAGTTAAATATCATATTTAGGATTAATTCTTGCTACTCATCAGACATTTATATCGTTTCCAATTCCCATAATTTCTAAAATCTGATTGTTGAAACTTATAACCTATACGTAGCAAAAATTAGGGACTTAGAATTTTCCACTTTTTGCCCTCTTGCTCTTTATCTTTATAATTACTACTCAAAGAAAAACATTCATCCTTCGATGATTGTTCCTTCATGTAACTCATAGCGTCTACTTTCTGGGAGCCATTCAATAAATTCATCAAAGGTTATGAGTTGAGGTAAAGACTGAATCATAGTGATTGCCAAATTGAGATGTTTTAATTCTAGTCAATAACAGGCATCAAATAAAATCGCGGTTGAGATCTAAAGATTCAGGATTAATTCCTCCTAAGATCATTATTGGACGACCAAGATTATCGAAAATAAGAGTTCCTGTACTATTCCAATTATTAGTAATATTAAGATCATCAAGAGAAATATTATCTGGTATTCCTAGTAAATCTACTCCCAGTTCAAAATCACTAATGAAATTTCTGCCTTCAAGAGATTGAATGATAAATTGGTCAGCACCATCATTACCAATTAAGAGCTCATTACCTTGACCAGCAATCAAAACATCATTACCTTGGCCTCCATTAAGGAAATCATCGCCAGATCCTCCATTAAGACTGTCATGTCCTGAACCGCCACGAATCGTATCATTGCCATCATTACCGAATAGCTCATCGTTACCTGGCCCTCCCCGAAGGAGATCGGCTCCTGCATCACCACCAAGAGTATCATCGCCAGCATTCCCCATTAATCGATCATCGCCTTGACCACCACTAATTAAATCATTACCGTCTAAACTAAGAATACTATCGGCATCATTAGTTCCAATGATATAGTCGTCTCCATTCGTCGGAGAATCAGGTAGCGGAGAATTGAAGCTCCAGCGACCAATTTCCCCCGTAACTAAGTTAGAAAAATAGAGATGGGAATCAGGGCCCATGGAAATTTGAGTAATAGTTCTTTCGTCGGTAAAATTCAGCAGTGAATCAATATTTCCTTGAGTATCAAATGTCAAAGCACTAACGCCATTAGTAAAACTATTAAAATCTCCAACAAAAAGTGCTTCTTGATAAACATCAGGGTAAACAATTCCAGTATAAAAATCACCTACTGTAATAGATCTTGCGCCATCATCATGACTGAGACTAAAAATAGGTTCAGTGATGGGGAATGCAGTATCATAAAGATTTTGAAATTCTGAAGCTTCAGCTAAAGCAGTAGTTCTGAGACTTACCCCATTCCCGCCTTCATAGAGAGGCCAACCAAAATTATTCCCTTGACCAGTATTTATTTCTTCCCAATTAGTCCAACCCACATCGCCAATAAAAGGTTCGCCAGTTTCTGGATGAATCGCAAAACGCCAGGGATTTCGCAGACCGTAGTTATAGACTTTAGATTCAATACTAGTTAAGTCTCCATTGTAGAAAGGATTATCGGCATACCCATTGCCCGTTATCGGATCAATACGAAATAGCTTACCAAAGTGATTATCAAGACTTTGAAGTGTCTGCGCTTGTCCAGGTGTGGGAGCGCCACTCACTTGGGAGCCATCTCCATGAGCGAAAAAAAGTTCTCCATGATGTCCAAAATGAATCGCTCCAGCCGCATGAAAGTTTTTCACCGGCGAAGTTTCAAGCAAGATAACTTCGCTGTTTGGTAAGGCAGTTTGATAGTTGGAATTGGGATCTGCAGTATATCGGACTAAACGAGTTACCCGAGCTTCATCTGATTGATCTGGGATAACATCTGGCGGATCATAGGAAAAAGCTAAATAGACATAGGGTTGTTGGGGAAAATTGGGATGTACAGCTAATCCTAAGAGACCACGCTGACCTCCGATATTAACTTGTTCTGATAGATCAATAAATGGTTCATCCAAAAGATTATTACCATCAAATACCCGCACCATACCATCAAGGTTGGCAATGAACATCGTGCCATCTGGACTCCAGTCAAAAGCGGTCGGACCAGGAGGGAAAACAGCTGTGCCCTCTGCTAATCCTGAAACAATGACTTCTCTATCAATGGTGAAGGGAAGTTCGTCATCTTCTTCAATGATTACTCTGGCAGTATTTTGTAATCCTAGATCAATGCCTACTGCATTACTAAGATTGATTGTTAGAGCTTCATTGAACTCAGGCAAAGCATCATCAAGCAGCGGAATACTAAAAGTCTGGGTAGTTTCCTCAGGATTAAAAGTGAGAGTTCCTGAAACGGCGCTATAGTCTAAGCCAGCTCGGGCATAATCATCGCTGGTCGCATAGTCTACAGAAACTGTTTGATTAAGATTTCCAGTCCTGGCTACAGTAATTGTTGCCCTATTTTCAGCTTCGTTGATCGAGTATTCTGCCTGACTAAAAGCTAGAGTATCTTCTGTAATCAGATCATTATCTTCAATGGTGATAATAGCGGTTCTGATGTTCCCTAGGACTGAGTCAGTTGGATTGCCAATTGCGAGACTAAAACTTTCATCCGTTTCCGCAAAATTATCGTTTAAAATATTGACTGTAATTTCTTGCCTGGTATCTCCCGGCGCAAAGTTTAGAGTACCGGAAGTTCCAATAAAGTCTTGTCCTGATCGCGCAGAGTCATCATTAATTGAATAGTCCACTGATGCAGCTAGCTCTGTGTTCCCAGTTCTGATGACAGGAATAATAATTGCGCCAAGATCTTCATTAACACTTAAGGTTTCTATCCCGATAGAAATGGTGCTGGAGACTTCCATTGAAATTACTCTCTTAGTTGAGGGTTATGGTTCAAGAATCCAGCACATTCTAATCGAGGTATTTTGTTTCTGCCACTTAACGGTAGAGTAAAATCACATTATTACCTATTACTTATTGAATTCATTCAATAACAATTCGCCATTCATGTAATTCATAAGTAACGCAGTTGTTAACAATTAGAGGATCTCTGGCCACAATTTTTTGAGCTTGTTCTAGAGAATCTGCTTCAAACTGCAACATTCCCCCACCAAACTCTGCCCAATATCCAGTTCGGGCTTTATGACCTTTGGCAATCAAATCCCTAACATATTCTTTATGAGCAGGAACATACTTATCAAAGGTCGCCTTATCAACAATTCCCTTTTCTATTTTGACAAACAAAGGCATACTAAATAATTTATTTCCTGCTTATTACTTATTACTTAACTGATCGATAAGGCTCAAATCCGTCAGCCCTCAGCCTTACTCTTCATCATCAGATTTAGCTATTTTCCGAATCATTAATTGAAGACCACGAGAGGGATGGGCAATCAATTCCCATTTACCTTGGATTGAGTTAAGAAAAAGATCAATTCCTTTTTTCGGATCTTTTTGCGGATCATTAGGATTTCGCCAACCGTAGCCAGCAAATATGATTATGCCCCCTACTTTGAGTAATTTCCAAGCTAATGTCGTATTTTTCTGCACATATTCCCATTGTTTGCGTTGTTCTTGAAGGCTAATCAGATCAAAACTCTGGGGTTTTAAAGTGGCAAGATGTTTGGAGATATTTTTTTCTAGTAAGGTAACTTTCTCTTGAGCTCCAGTTTTGGCAAGATTTTCTTCTAGTGTTTTGTTAAATTGATGGTCTGTACAGGTTAACTTAGCAGAAGGATGGGTTAAAACTTTATCTAGTAACCAACATGCAGACATTCCTAAGTAATTGCCCACTTCTAAGACCGAAAAATCTGCTTGAGCTGCTAAAGGAACAAGATGTTTCTCAAATAGAGCCATACGATAAGTAAAGTGATCTACAGGAAAAAAGTAATTCTTGGTCAAGCATTCATCCCATCCTTTCATAACACAAGCTTTTTGATATGCTGCAGCGGCTTCGGCAATTTTACCTTTTCCGCGCAAAGCATTACCCAATAAAGGATAAATCCAAGGAAATTCTTCGACCAAGTTAATAATAGAATTACAAGTAGAGATCGCCTCATCCCATTTTTGCCCTTGGATAAAAGTCTGCACCAAACTAGAATAAGCCCACTCAGATTCGGGATTCAGCTTAATAGTTTGACGGAATTCTTTGATCGCGGGTTCCAATTGTCCTTGGCTCGATAAGATCCTACCGAGTTGGTAATGTGCTTGAGGTTGATTAGCATCCTGCTCGATAATATGCTCTAAACAGGCTTTTGCCGAGTCTAAATCTCCTTGCCTGAGCCGCATTTCTGCAAGTTTATAGTAGGCGTAGAGCAGGGTGTCTTCGCGATCGCAGGATCTTTGATAACATTCTATGGCTTCGTCAATTTTACCTTGCTCTTCAAAAGCTTGTCCCAGTTTAAAATAGCCTTGAGCATTAACTAATTCTGGATTTAGGGCAACGGCTTTGTACCAATAGGCTGTTTCCTGTTCTCTGTTCCCCATCTGGCCATAAATTTGAGCCAGATTAGAGTAAATAAGTACTGATTTGGGTTGAGATTTGAGAGCATCTTCAAAAAAAGCGATCGCCTCTTCCCAGTTTTCTTCTTGAGCGTAAAGTCTTCCTAATTGAGCGTATATTTCTGCCAAGTTAGGTTGACTTTCTAATGCTAGGGAATGCCAGGTAATTGCTTCGTCAAATCTTCCCATTCCCTGAAGTAAATTACCTAAATCTCGACAAGTAGCTTGCCAATTTGGACGGGTCTCTTGTGCCCCAGTAAAAGCTGCCGCACAATTTGCAACTGATTTTATTAAATAGCTAGAACTCACAGAATAAAAATAATATTTTTTTAAAGGTTAACTCATGACATAAAGTCTAATTATAGAGTCTAATTACTAGATTCTAATCATTTGAGCTATTTCTCTAAACTATTATAGTTTTGATTTATTCATCTAGCTAGTTAGTAATTTTCTCTTATTGAACTATCTTGAGAAATTAGCAATTCAAGCTTATGAGCGCAAATTCTCTTATTAAAATGTATTATTTTTTCAGGATCTAGCTTAGTATTTACATGATTTTAATCTTTTTTTAGTTATTCAACTAACCCAAATCTTCGAAAAAATTGATAAAATCTCGCTGGTTAGATTCTTTGGTCAGATCCTAAAATTCGTCAAAAAATCCAAGAACAAAAAGTTAAGATTGTTCCTGCTAATTTTTATTCTGATATTCCTTTAGTCAAAGATATTGAAAATTCATTTGAATATCAAAATTATAATCTAGAGATTTACAATTATCATATTTTTAAACGAAATTACTAGATTTACTCAAGCGTTTTATGAGAAATAAATACCCTGGAGGAGGAGGTTCACTTTGGTATCAACTCAAGAGCTCATTAACTAGGACACCGATTCAGTAATCAAGAGCAATCATTAATTTAGAGGAAGAGGGAAGCAAAAGAGAGATCCCGAAGATAGGGTAGTGTGCGAAGACAAAGGGGAAAATGAGAAAATAAAAAACTTAACTCCCCTTTCTTAATTTTTCCCAAATATCTTGCCGTTAAAGAAAGTCTACGGTTACCTTGTTTGTGGTTATTTCCCTTTTTCTCTAAAAAAACTTAGTTCAGTATCTCACTATACTTTATCCCCACTTGTTCATTTTATGACGAAGCCCAATACTAATATTAAAGTAGAGAAAGCGCAGTCAGAGTTAGTTTCGCCTCAGCTTAATATTGCTAACCTCGAAGATAGAGCTCAAGTTGATCTAGAGCAATTTATATATCATTTGCAGATCACAAATCGAGCACCAATAAAATTCCCCTATCCCCATTTACTCGAACTTGGCCCTAACTTTATTGGTGCAACTGGTGGTTCTGGAACTCGCCTAGTAGCTAGGATAGTTCAGCAAGGAGGCTTATTTCTGGGTACCAATCGGAATAGATCCGAAGATTCTATCGATCTTCTCGGGTACCTTTCGATTAAACCAATTCTGGCCCACTTAAAAACCCCCCTAGGACCTAGATTATACAATCAGCTACTCCAGAAGCTAAAAGTTGGTTTCCAAGAATACTTAGCAGATTTCGATTCAGAGCAAAGATCTCAACTTTGGGGTTGGAAAATGCCTTCTAGCATCTTTATCCTGCCATTTCTCCATCCTCATTTTCCACAGATCAAGTGCTTGCACCTCGTTCGTGATGGTCGAGATATGGCTTATTCTAACAATCAAAATCAACTAGAAGCTCTAGGCTTGACGGTATTAAACTCTGAGGAACTTTCCTTGAGTAAACCTCTACAGTCGATTACTCTTTGGAGCAAGCTCAATCTCTTAGCAGCCGAATACGGAGAAAAATATCTGCCTGCTCAGTATTTACGGATTCGCTTTGAAGATTTGTGCCTCAATCCAGTTCCTACAATCAAGCAGATCTTTAACTTCTTTGGCTTAAGTGGAGATGTTCGCCAAATTGCCCAAGCTGAAGTTACCTACCCTAAGTCCCTAGGACGTTGGCGCAATCGAGATTCAGCTACTATAGCTCAATTAAATCGTATTGGGGAAGTAGCTCTGCAAAAGTTTGGCTACTTAAATCCCCGAGACTTATCGAAGTTGAATCTAGAGATTAGCCTACAGCCTCAAAACTCTGATTTGTATCTCCAAGAGGGCCACTATTATTTTGAGAGAGGACAGGCAAAATCTGCTATTGATAGCTATCAAAAAGCAATCAAATTAAATCCCACCCAACCCGTTGAAGTATATCAAAACCTAGGAGCTGCTTTTGTTTGCCAAAATCATTTACCAGAAGCTATCAATGCTTACCAGAAAGCTCTAGATTTAGAGCCGGATAATGTCCAAGTTTACTTAATGCTCGGCGCAATACAGGCTCAACAAGGGAATCTAACCGAAGCTGTAAAACTTTACAAAAAAGCAATTAAATTAGAGCCATGGCATAGTCAATTTTACCAAAGCCTAGCAGAAGTTTTAAAGCAGCTTGGACGATTAGAAGAAGTAGTCGCAGTCTGCAGCGAAGGAGTTCAATTCAATTCTTCTAACCCCAAGATATATTGCCAATTAGCTGCTGCTCAGAGTGAAAATGGTGATCTTTTAGGAGCGATCGCGAGTTATCAGCAAGCTCTGAGATTACATCCAGGAAATTCTGGGATTTATTGTCAATTGGGTAATGTTTACTCTCGGCAAGGAAATTTCCCTGAGGCTATATCCTGCTATCAAAAATCGATTCAGTTACAGCCTGAATTTGTGTTTGCTTATTTTAGTTGGGCAAAGGTTCTTTCCCAGCAAGGAAATTTCGCAGAAGCGATCGCACTATACCAGCAAGCCCTCCAAATAAATCCCGACCTGAGTGCAATCTACAATCACTTAGGCAATGCTCAGGCTCAACAAGAAGATTATGAGGCAGCAATCTCATCTTACCGTCGCTCTTTGGAGCTCAATCCAAAACAGTTTGCTATCTATTTAATCCTAGGCAATAGTCTCTTCCAAATAGGACAAAGAGAAGAAGCCATAAAAGCATATATCGAAGCTCTTAAATTACAGCCTAATAACAAAGCTGTGATTAAAAAATTAAAAAACCTCAAACAGCAAAAAATTCAAAAATCAAAACCAACTGTCAAAAATGATGGCGGTTAAAGAATGATCTTAAATGTCTCCATGTCTGGCAAAGAAGGTATTAATTTACATAGTATTCAAGCAGAGAGTCAGCTTTTCCTAGTAATCTTAATCGCAATTGAGGAACAAGTGTATGCAAGATAGTTTAGTCCTAAAACTTGAAACCCAAATAAGTGCAGATAATCTCACAGAAACTTTAGCCCGATATGAGCCTTGGGGTCATAGAATTGATTTTAGTAATGGGGTGTCAACATCTAATTTAAAACGAAGAACTCCTTTTGCTCAAAATACATTACAAAAAATTAAAACCGTTGAAAAAGTAATTCCTTTTGCGGAGTTTCGCGGAGGGCAAGTATTAGATATAGGTTGTAACTCAGGATACAACTCTATTTATTTAGCATCGAAATACAATATGTATCCTTCTGGTATTGATGTTAATTACCGACATATTGAAGTATCAAACATGCTTTCAAAAATGGCAAATATTGAGGCTGATTATAGGATTGCAAATGCCGAAACCTATAGCAAAAAGAACAGCTTTGATGTCATCTTGCATTTTGGGACATTGTATCATTTGCCTAATCCATTGCTATCATTACAAACAACCTATGGCAACCTTAAACAAGGTGGCTATTTAGCTCTAGAAACCCAAGTATATGATCATCCCACTGATCAAAACATTTGTTATTTTATGCACATGCAAAATAATGACAAAACTAATTTCTGGGCTTTAAGTACGCATGTACTGAAGAAATATTTGGAGATTGTGGGATTCTTAGATATTCAAGAGTTACTGAGAGTGTCACCAGCCTTACTTGCGGAGAATATGTCAAGAATTATATTAGTTGCCAAAAAATAATACACAAATTGTTGGCAAATTCCAATCTTAAATATATCCATGCTCGTTTAAGAAGGATAAACTGATTTCTTCTGTTTTGTTGGTTGTTTGTTGCCGATCGCCGAGTAATCTCGCAACATATTTCCCTAAAATATCACTTTCAAGATTAACTAAATCCCCTGGTTCTAAATAACTCAGGTTAGTTTCAGCATAAGTGACGGGAATCACCGCTGCTTTAAACCAACTACTATCCTGGGCTGATTCTGCGATCGTCAAACTAATACCATTGACGGCGATACTCCCTTTAGAAACGAGATAAGGAGCAATATTATCTTGCCATTGAGCTTGTTTTTCTTGAGCTATGCCAAAGGTGATTTCCCAAGATTTGTCAGTTGCGATCGATTCTACTAAACAACCAATGCCGTCTACATGACCTGTGACAAAATGGCCGCCAATTTTCCCACCGACTCGCAGGGAAGTCTCTATATTGACATAGCTTCCAGGGCGATCGCTTTTACTGAGGGTAGTACGCTGGATTGTCTCAGGGGAAGCTGTCGCGATAAAACCTTGGGGCAAGAGAGTTTGCACTGTCAGACAAACTCCATCTACCGCCACACTATCCCCAAGAGCGAGATCTGATAACACAGTAGAGCGATCGCCTTTAGCTATTATAATCTCAAAACAGTTTTGCTCTTGAATTTTAGTTGTCCCTAAAGCCTGTATTAAACCCGTAAACATCTGATTTTCTCCTTAAGATGGCAAAATATTATTATGAATAACGAAAATTGAACTTTTTTGCTATAAATCGGTAATTTTGTCTAAAAGGTAAACTATAATTTTTTTTGAACAAATCGAGGCAATATCAATAAATTAAGGCATACTGAGAGTACAAGTAAATTCTTTACAATAAAAGTAAAATCATTCCCCTAGTTTTCAATTTTTTAAAAGTAGAGGATGAAAAAGCAAACAGACCCTATTGAAACTCTATAGATGGATATAAAAGTATTTTCTATCTATTTTGCTAAATCTCGTAGATTATTGCCAAAATTACTTGAGAGGCTAAACTTATGATTGAAATGAGAGTTGCTGGAATTGCCTTAGACGCGGTGACAAGAAGTCCGATAGTTTTACTCAAGGATAGTTCAGAGCGCAGGGCATTGCCAATTTTTATCGGACAAGACCAAGCAAGGGCAATTATTAGTGTTTTAGAAGGACAACAGACTCCTCGCCCTTTAACCCATGATTTAATGGCGAATATCTTTGCTATTTGGGAAATGAAAGTAGAAAAAATTATTATCCATGCCCTCAAAGATAATACTTTCTATGCGATTCTTTCTCTGTCTCAAGGTGATGTGACAAAAGAAATTGATTGTCGTCCCAGTGATGCGATCGCGATCGCTCTACGTACGGGAAGCCCCATTTGGGTATTAGAAGAAGTAGTAGCTGATGCTTCGATACCTGTGGATCAGGATGCAGACGAGGCTGAGAGAAAAGCTTTTCGTGATTTTGTGTCGGATTTAAGTCCTAATGAATTAATTAAAAAAAGTCGTTTTAGTTAAGGATAATCTGTTAATAATTAAAGGTAATCAGCAGTTGTAAAGCTAACTCGGAAAACTCAATAGATAGTTCACTATTTAAAGACAAACGTTACTTGTAAGAGTCTTGGGGTTAGTTTTACAACAATTCAAAATCTAATATCTTGTCATTTTCGAGCCGGAAATAAAGGACTTCTAATGGTGACTCGACTTATGCCCGGCTCCACTAGTAACAAACATAGTAATAGAAACAACTGTCCAGCTTAGCACTAGGTTGTTTACACTGATATTTCTACCAGTTACACCTACTAAGATGCCTTCTAGAAGCAAAGCTGGTAAGAATATGCCATGACAGATTAATAAAATCTGAAATATCAATCTTTCGCGCCAAATTATATTTATTTAATATCGTTAGGTCTAGTCTATTTCTTGGCTCAATTTCATAAATACTTATCAGAATACCAGGATTTTTAACCCCTGGCTTGTTTTCTAGAGAGTCTAAATCCACCTGGCTCTCAACTGTTAGAGTCCTGGTAGAATATCTTTAGATGGTAAGCAATCATATATTTACTTAATAATTCATGTTGCAATTCTTACTTACATGGTTAGCAACAGCAGTTTCTTTACTGATTACCGCCTGGATTGTTCCTGGTTTAATCATCGAAAGTTTCTTGGCTGCTGTGGTAGGGGCGATCGCGTTAGGCTTTGTGAATGCGATTGTAAAACCCATACTTGTTGTTTTTACCTTGCCTTTAACGATTTTAACTTTTGGTTTATTTTTACTAGTCGTTAATGCGATCGCATTAGGTTTGGTGGGCTATCTAACTCCTGGTTTTGCGGTTACAGGTTTCTTTCCTGCCGTTTTCGGCTCGATTGTACTCTCTTTTGTATCGGGATTTATCGGTCAGTTTTTCCAAGTAGATGACCAATATCAATAGAATTTTTGCATAATCTCTGTAAACTTGAGTTAAGTTTGGAGATTAGGAATTTTCCTGATTCCTCTCTTGTGACATCCCATAGTTTAATGCCCCGCTCGTTCCTTGTCCCTCGTTCCTGATCCCTAGATGATAAAGCTGCTTCCTAGTTGGTGGAAATCGAGAATATTGGCCAGAAGTGCGATCGATAATCGCTACGCTTTACTAGAAGCTTGTTTAATTGGCATCTTATCTGGGATCAGTGCCTTGTTTCTCAAAGCGGGAATTAGCTTGGTAGGAGGATGGCGGATTAAAACAAGTTATTTATTTAATGCTCATCTATCCTTACCCTTGGCAGGTTTACTTTTAGGATGTTTGGCAGGGTGGGGAATTGAATTATTAGCCCCCTCAGCAGCAGGAGGCGGCATCCCCCAGGTTAAGGCCGTATTGGCAAGATATCCTACCTTAATTAACCTGAGAGTTGCTCTAGTCAAAACTTTAGGCACGATGTTGGTCTTAGGAGCTGGTTTGACCCTCGGCAGAAGAGGGCCTACAGTTCATATCGGGGCAGCTTTAGCCGCCCAACTAAGTCGCTGGATTCCCAATTCCCCCACCAACCGCCGTCAAATGATTGCCGCTGGAGCAGCAGCAGGCTTGGCAGCAGGGTTTAATACTCCCATTGCTGGGGTACTGTTTGTGGCAGAAGAGTTGATGCGAGATATTTCGGGGTTAACTCTAGAGTCGGCGATTTTAGCATCTTTTATCGGGGCAGTTGTTTCTCGGCTTTTCGGGGCGTCGGAACTCAATTTATCTTTGGCGGGAAGAACTGGAAGTTTTACCGCTGCCGAAATTCCTTTTTATCTTATTTTAGGGATTTTTGCGGGAATTTTGGGCGGATTGTTTAATCGTGGTACGATTTGGAGCACTAGAATCCATCGTCGCTTACCGATCTCGATGCCGTTAAGAATTGGACTAGCGGGGTTAATTTCTGGGCTGGTGATCTCATTTTTACCGAATGTTTTTTGGGATCATGCCGGATTAAGAATCTATTTAATTTCGGGAAATTTGAGTTGGCAAACTACAGCGATCGCATTTGCGGCTTATTTTTTCCTGACAATTTTGGCTTATACTGCGGGGGCTCCTGGCGGTTTATTTGCTCCTGCTTTAGTTCTGGGAGCTGCCCTGGGTTATCTGGTGGGCACGGCAGAATTTTCTTTGATGAGCGAGATTGCTCCTTTTACTTTTGCGTTTTCTACCTATACTTTTGCCTTGGCAGGGATGGGGGCATTTTTTACCGCAGTGGTCAGAGTGCCGGTGACTGCAATTGTGATTGTATTTGAGATGACAGGCGATTTTAATGTGGTATTGCCCTTGATGATCTCTTCAGTGGTAGCTTATGTGATCGCCGATAGTTTTGCTCCAGGTTCAATTTACGAACATTTATTGGATGTGAGTGGGATTCATTTGGATGAAGGAGCTCCTACCCATGATTTTTTAACAGAACTTACTGCCGAAGATGTGATGCAGTCTCAGGTGGAAACCTTAGCTACTAGTTTAACTATTGAAGAAGTGGTCAAGGCGATGTCTCTGTCCCATCATCGGGGTTTTCCTGTGGTGGAAGATGGCAAATTAGTAGGAATTATCACCCAATCAGATATTGCTGATGACAGAAAAAAGACGGGAAGTACTTTCTTGCGAGATATTATGACTCCCCAACCGATAACCGTAAGTCCTGATATTTCTTTGGCGGATGTTTTATATTTACTAAATCGCTATCAATTATCCCGTTTACCTGTTACCGAAGGGCAGAAACTAGTAGGAATTATTACCCGAAGTGACATTATCAAAGTAGAAGCGCAAAAATTATCTGGCGATCGCGATACTTTAATTCAGGCTGGCCCTTCCTATATCGTCTATCAAACCCGTTCTCCCTCTACAGGTCGAGGGCGCATCTTATTACCCATTGCCAACCCCGAGCATGCTCATCCTTTAATGAAAATGGCGATCGCGATCGCTCGGTATCAAAAGTATGAAATAGAATGTTTACAAATAATTTCTGTCCCCAATTATGTCTCCCCTTCCCAGGCAACCGTAGATATTTCTGGGAGTCGTCACCTGATGCATCGCATGGAGAGATGGGGCCGCAAAGAACATATTTCTGTGCATACTCAAGTGGTGGTAGCAACGGATATCTCCACGGCTATTCTGGAAACTGCTACCCATGATCATGTTAATTTACTCTTAATGGGCTGGAAGGGCACTACCGATCCTCGCGAACAGATCTTTGGCAATATCGTGGACAAAGTTATTGAACATAGTGCTTGTGAATTGCTGTTGGTTAAATTGGGTAGTACTCCTCGGGCTTTTCCTCAGGATTTAGATCATCAGGGAAAATGGCTCATTCCCATTACGAAAGGTGGTAAATTGCCCAAAACCATGAAAATTTTACCTGGTTTAGTTAATCTCTATCACATTACCCAATCGCCGCAAATCAATCTTTGTCAGATTTATCTCCCCACCGAAGAAAAAACCAAATTTAAAGATGTAACTAAATTAGCACAGGCGATCGCAGATAAAACGAATGTTGAGGTGAGAGCAATTCCTCTGTGCGCCCATTCGGTTCCTGAAGCAGTTATTAATCTGTGCAAAGCTGAATCCTACAATTTTGTTATCTTAGGTGCGAGTAATAAAGGATTATTGCATCATGGAGTCTGGGGTAATATTCCCGAAGCGATCGCAAGTAAACTAGAGACAACAGTGCTGATTGTTCGTATTTAGGTAGTTTAAGTTAATAATACAAAATATATAGATCAAGGAAGGAGAAAGAGGATTCATGAGTCGATACAGCATAATTGTTCAACCGCGCTGTCTGACAGAAGGTTTCCACTGCTCCTAACTCGCTCTAGTGAACATAAAAGTATTCAAGAAAACTTCACATAAAAAGCTGTTTTATAAATTTTTATTAAGTTGGTTTGACAATAGGTCAAGTTTCCTGAGATAGTTTATTTTAAGGTATCATGAAAACCTCTTTTGTAATTCAAAATGCAGTGCTTAAGAATTACGCTTTTTCTCTACTGTTGTAAAACCAACTCGAAAAACTCAGTATATAGTTAAATATTTAAATACGAACACTACAGGTAGTGGTCTCGGAGTGACTTTTACAACGATAGCTTTTTATTGAGTTTCGCCTTGCTTCGTACTGACGTAGCAAGATCCTGAAACTGACACATACCGAGCGCTAAATTTTAATTTATCTAGAAATTGCTCACTAAAGCGATCGCTAAAATACCCTTAAAGCGTATTACTTAGCATCTTATAAAATGACGTACAGAAAGTAGGTTAAAAGCGGGGACGACAATAAGGCAAAGATATTGTTGTGCCTGCAATTAAAAATCTATATGGAGGAAGATTTCCCATGACACGTCAAGAAAATTCTCTAACATCTAAAGACGAACTGAACCTGGAAACTCCGAAATCAGCGATCAACCGCCGTCGCTTTCTCAGCGCTGGAGCTTTTGCTGCAGCTGCCTTAGCTTTGCCTCGTGCTGCTAAGGCTGATACAGAGCCAAATTGGTTGTCCAATGCGATCGCGCAAGCCGATACTAGCAACTGCACCAAGACACACCATCCCAAAAGCAGGCTCCTCCTTAGTGCAACCTAAGATTTGGACTCCCGCCGATTGCGACCTCAATTTGAATGCAAGAATGCTCACTGTCAACGCCAGTAATGCAGGAGGAGGCTTAGGAACGATCCAAAACCGCTCCTATAGCTGCGCTATTCCCGGCCCAACTCTATGCGTTAATCCTGGAGATCAGATCAAGATCGCATTTACCAACGAGCTCCCTCCAAATACCGATGAATGCGAGTTGAATAAACCTACCTGCTTGAATACATCCAATATTCACTTTCACGGTCTCCATGTATCGCCATCTAGCACCCCCAAGGGAGTTGCCTCCGATAACGTTTTAATTGACGTCGATCCCGACGGTGGTAAGCAAGAATATTGTGTCTGGCTACCAGACTTCCATGCCCCAGGCACCCACTGGTACCACACCCACCGTCACGGTTCAACTGGAATTCAGGTCGAAGATGGTATGTTAGGAGCCATCATTGTCAAAGAACCCTACGCAAACAAGATAGTTCCAGAAGATCGCGACAAAATTTGGGTGATCCAGGAAATCATCAATGGCGACGTTTACACCAAAGGGTCTGGGAAGGTCCCTGGCGTTTTCTTAGTTAATGGCTTATATCAGCCCAAAATTCAGATACAACCCAAGCAGTGGCAGCGTTGGCGGTTTATCAATGGCACTGCGACCCCTCGCGGCCTAATGAATCTCCAACTTGTCAAATGTAGCGATTCTCAATGCACTACTCCCACTCCAGCATCAATGTACCTGATTGCAGTAGATGGCATCTCTTTCTACGGCAATAAGCCGCAGGAAAAAACAGGCTGGGATATGTCACCGGGAAATCGAGCTGACTTTCTTATCTGGGTAGAAGAACCGGGCACCTATCAGATATTAAAAGAAACTTACAGTGGTGGCGGTAACGCAGCATCACAAAATAGTACGCAGGTACTGGCCACCGTCACGGTCACAGGAGTCGACGGCACTGACCCCAATCCCCCCACTAACCTAACTATCCCGGGAACGTTCCCCGATTACTTGAAACCCATTAGACAGGCGGAAGTGCTCAATAATGGTAGCGTGAGAACCAAAAATCTGGACTTCTCTGTTGCGGCCAAGGGAAATTACCAGATTAACGAAATGCAATACGATCCTCAATCTTGTGATGAGAGTCCACCTTCTGCCAATTGTCAGCAGGTTGAGATCAACACTGCTGAGCTCTGGACGCTGCAAAATGTACAGGGGAATATCCGTAAAAAGGGCTCGGCACATCCCTTCCATATCCATGTCAATCCCTTCCAGGTTGTTGGTGATAAGATCGATCCCAAGGGCGCAGATGACTCCAGCAATTGGATCTGGTGGGATACAATTGCTATTGATCCAGAGAAGTGTGTTCCGATCATCCATCGTTTCACCGATTACAATGGGGTGTTTGTGCTCCATTGCCACATCCTGATCCATGAAGACCAGGGCATGATGATGAACGTCAAGGTCAATGATCCCAATGGCAAAGGCACAGGGGCATGTAAGCAATTATCGACCTCCAATTTCCAACCTGGCGATACTGATATCGTCAGTTGTGACTACATCAAATTGCAGCTCACCGATGCGACCTGCACTAATGCCCTCACCTGTGAAGACTCCTCATCCTAAGGTTCATCACAGTCGTTAATGTTTCACTTGGAACTCAAGCGATCGCAATTGTCAAAATAGCTATTCAAATTCTAACTTTTAGGCGATCGCTTTTCACTTAAAGCTTTGCCTAAGCGCTTAACACCCAGGGAACAATCAAGACGATCTAAGTGAACCTCGATAAAAGAGAGACTATTTTCGTTATACTTGGCTTTCTCTAAAGCTTGTTCTAGTTCTCCTTCCGTCCGTACCTCACAACTCCAACTCTTACCAAAAACTTGAGGCAATTGATGATACTTCCAAGGTTGAATATCATTGTAGGAGCCTTCATGAATCGCCCGCTCGATGCTGTAACCGTCGTTATTAATCAAGAAGAAAATCGGATTGAGTTGATGTCTAATAATTGTTGATAGTTCTTGACAGGTCATCTGAAAAGCTCCGTCCCCGACTAAAACGATGGGTCTGCGTTCTGGAGCAGCGATCGCTGCTCCTAAACAGGCAGGAACGGCATAACCGATGGAAGTATATAATGCTTGTCCGATGTATTCTGTATCGCCATAAAGAACCAGATCGATAGTAGCAATCAAAGCATCTCCGGTTTCGGCAATAACAATTGATTCCCCTGGCAAATTAAAGAGAAAGTGATTAATCAAACGGTAAAATCTCGTATTAGTTAGCTTTTGTGAGGCTTTAACCTCAAAATTATCCGATAAAGAATCTTTAGCCGGTTTAATATCTAATAATTCCGCTTTTTTGGGTTGAAGTTTACTGGTTAAACCCGCCATAAAAGCTGGTAGAGATACAGGATGATAGAAATGATGTTTGATTTTCACCTTGTCCGAATTGGCGTTAATCAGTCTAGTTTCTGGTAATTGAGCGGTAAACCCCCCCAAGTTTATATCAGACATAAAAGCACCGAGGCATAATATACAGTCGGCAGTTTCCACTCTTTGACGGACATATTCTGGGCTCAAGGTTCCCGCGTAGCTACCGATGAATTGAGGATGCATTTCCGAAAGGATCGATTTCCCTAACAGAGTAGTAGCAAAGGGATATCCTGTTTGCGCTAACAACTTGCTCAGTTGAGTAGCAATGCCATAACGATGTAGTTCTACCCCAGCCAAAATAACTGGATGCTGAGATTGCTCTAATAGCTCAACAGCTTCTGCTACTGCTTCGGATAAAGCTCGTTGGTCAATAATTGGATTGGGCGGCAAGTCAACTATTTCTGATACAGGACAAGGTTGATTGACCATATCGGAAGGGATTTCGATATAAACTGGTCTGCGCTCACGTAAGCAGGCGGCAATAGTGAGATCAATCTGTCTCGCTGCCTGAGTTGGACTAGTAATTCTGACCGCTGAGACGGTAATTTTTTCAAAAATATCTAGTTGCAGATTATAATCAACTGCGGTGTGATGAAGTAACAGTTTTTGTCTTTGTTGCGTAGTTGAAGGCGCACCACTGATCACAATCATCGGTACTAATTCAGCATAGGCTCCTGTTACGGCATTAACTAAGCTCAAGCCACCTACATTATAGGTAATACAAACTACACTAATTCCGTTAAGTCGCGCATGGGCATCAGCAGCATAGCCAGCATTGAGTTCGTTACAAGTAGCAATTAACTGGAGGTTATTTTCCAGCAAGACATCCATCAGACCTAATACATAATCACCTACTACGCCAAAAATATTACTAATGGCGATCTCCTTTAAACGTTTGGCTAGATATTCTCCGACAGTGGGCAATTCTTGTGGCATTGTTTTATTCCGTCCTGCTGAATTGTTTGCTTAAGATTCAATGTAACGATCTTTTGCAATTTATGGTTGTATTCATGATTTCATGATATTAAATAAATCTTTTTTCTCTGGTAATAAATTATCAATTATTAATTATTGTCTTTCTAATTCAGCTAAAGCAGTTTTAATTAATTGATAGTAATGGGGTTGAGTCACATCAACAGATTGGGCATTATCTCTACTGGTACCCAATAAACCAATGCGATCGCCTTTAGTAACAGCTAAGACTTTTCCTTGGGGGTTTTTAATTCTCAATTCATTTAACGATTGCCACAAACTGCAAGCATATACTTTACCCTTATAGTTAAATCGAGCTTTCTTAACATTATCACTAATACTCTGTCTGGTTTCCTGATCTCCTCGTCTCCCCGTCTCCCTGTCTCCTTTGTCCCCTCGTCTCCCCATCTCCCTTGTCTCCCTTGTCTCCCCGTCTCCCTGTCTCCTTTGTCCCCTCGTCTCCCCGTCTCCCTGTCTCCCTGTCTCCCGATTAAGTCTTACGCCAATAAGTTCTAATTCAATATTACTAGTGCCTTGCCAATGATTTTCCTGAAGTTTGTAGGCAATATCTAATTTTCTTGGCAAAGGACAATATTCACCCCAGCGCCACGCGATCGCTTTTATTGGGGTATCGGAATTTTCTTCTTGCAAAACCAATTTGAGATGAGCTTGGTTTTTGCCAATTTTTCTTTGTTCTTTGACTATGACATTGGGAGTCCAAAAAACAGGAAAAGCATTACCAATACCCCAAGGTTGTAAACTATCAATTTCCTGATAAAGTTGCTGACCAACTTGTTGTAAACTTGCTTGAGCATCGATTTTAACTAAAGGTTTGAGATGTTCTTGCTTCAAATATTGATAAGCAAACTCACTTAATTTTTGCTCCAAAGCTGGTAAATTACTAGCCGCGAAACTAAAGCCTCCTGCTGCTTTATGTCCGCCAAATTTTCCTAGTAAATCTCGACAATAATCTAGGGCTTCAAAGATATTAAATTCTTCAATTCCCCTCGCTGAACCCCTAATGATAGAGTTGTCTTCATCTTCATAAGTACCGATAAAAACGGGAACTCCATAACGTTCTACCAAACGAGAAGCGACAATTCCAATTACTCCGTGATGCCAACCTTCACTAATAACTAATAGTACTCTAAGTTTTTGCCATAAAATAGGCTTCGTTTCTACTAACGCGATCGCTTCTTCCTGAATTTGCTCGCAAAGTTGTTGTCTTTTACTATTAATTTGTTCGCATTGCATTGCTCTTTCTAAAGCAATTCCTGGATCGTCTGTAGTTAATAATTCAATTACCAATTGGGGATCGCCAATTCTGCCAATGGCATTAATTCTCGGACCTAATTTAAAGCCAATATCATCAGGTTGTAATTGTTTTTGTTCTTCTTTTACTCCTGCTACCTGCATTAAAGCTTGAATCCCTACTAATTGAGAATGGGGCAACTGACGTAAACCTCTTTTCAACCAACGACGGTTTACTCCCACCAAAGGCGCTAGATCGGCAATGGTTCCTAGGGTAAAAAGCTCTAAAATTTGACTAGTTAACCCAGCAATTTTATCCAAACTTTGGGCCAGGGCAATAGCTAAAATATAAGCAACTCCCACACCTGCTAATCCACGATAGGGAGAAGTTTCGGCTAATAATTTAGGATTTAAAATCGCATCCGCTGGCGGTAATTTTTCTGGTAAATCGTGATGGTCTGTAATAATCACAGTTAAGCCCAACTCAACTGCTCGTACAATCGGATCATAGGCAGCAATGCCATTATCTACAGTAAGAATTACACCGACTCCTGTCGCCGCGAACTCTTCAACAATGCGCTGATTAATGCCATAACCATCCTTCATCCGACTGGGAATTGCATAATCAACATCTGCTCCCAAATGCCTCAAAGCTCTTAACAATAAAGCAGTGCTAGTCATCCCATCGGCATCATAATCCCCACAAATGGCAATTTTTTCCCCAGATGCGATCGCATCTTGCAATAATTCAACACTCACCGCTAAATCGGGAAATTCTTCTAGAGGAGAGGGTAAATCCTGAATTTCTGGATCGATATGAATATCGGCTAACTCTGGTGTTTCAAGACCCCGATTAATCATTACCTGGCTCACCAAAGGTAACAATCCAGTACTAATACTTATTTGTTGTGCTTTTGCAGGTTGTGCTGGTGCAATACGCCATCTTTGATCGGGGATTTTTGCCATGGAGAATTTATGCCTTGAAGTTGCCTTAATATTTATACTTCTGAACTAGGCCAAATCCTTGTAAGGCGAACTATTTTTTTATAATCATCAACTTCAAAGACAATTCTGCAACTGGTAAACCTAAGTTTTATGTAGATAATATAAATAAATTAATCAATAAAAAGGTGCGCAGCACGTGAAGATTAATTTTTCGTTGAAGGAACAAGTTTTCTCACTTTACCATCTTGTTTGGATGTCACATAGATTTCTCCCTCTTCGTCCACCCCAAATCGCACATCTGATCGCTCTTTACCAATTATTTCGAGAAAAGAAGCTTCTTGCCCTCCTTCAAAGAGCCGAAGTTCCTTGACCTTCGCTTGTTTGCCATCGACGAGTTCATCTACAGGTATATGAAAAAACCTCGCATCATTAGCGAAGTCAGCAAAAATATATTGACCAATTAATTCGGGAATTGCCTTGCCTCGATAAACATAACCGCCTGTAATTGCAATTCCATAGTAACCTTCTATTTCTGGGGGGATGTCATGGTCATATTGGGCAACAGGATAAGTATAGCCGTAGGAGCGATCGTTGTTAGGTAATGGATACAAAACATTTTCATTATTTTCATCTATGACCCAAGTACCTTCCCGCTCGCCCCAACCGTAATTTGCTCCTTTGATACCAAGATTAACTTCTTCAATAAAAGCCTGACCAGTATCAGCAATCAACATTTTGCCTTCACCATTAGTATCCCAACTAAAACGATGAGGATTCCGCAGTCCATAAGCCCAGATTTCATCTAAGGTTTTAGGGTCATTATCTGTAGCAAAAGGATTATCACCAGGAATACCATATTGACCATTAGTGCTATTATTGCCCAAGGGATCGATTCTCATGATTTTGCCCAGTGGTGTCCCCAAATCCTGTCCATTATCCAAAGGATCGGTATCGCTAACAGGGAAGCCATCACTCCCACCATCAGCTACAGCAATGTACAGCAAGCCATAATCATCATCTCCTGGTTTAGCATTGGGATTAAAGGCCAATTGTCCCACATTGTGATCTCCGTAAGGCTCTTCAATCCGCAAAATCTCACGGGATGTTCCGACAAAAGTATTGCTAGAAGAGTCTGTTGCCTTCCACTCGCGAATTACATCATGGTGGAAACTTTCGATAATGTTCTTGTCACTATCAAAAATTGTTTTAGTAACGGGGAAGTCAGGAGTACCGCTAGTCTTAACTTCGCTAGTTACAGTATAAAATATCCCATTGTGAGCAAATTCTGGATGAAAAGCAAAATAAGCGAAGCCCATTTGGCCACCTTCATAAGTCAAGTCAGCACCAATTAATTGTTTCAGATCCATATAAACAGTAGCGGTGCCGTCAACAATGACATACAACTTGCCACGCATATCGTTAACAAATAATCGTCCACTACCATCTCCTGAATGGGTGAGTAGGTTTAAGCGAGCAGCTTTCTTTTTCCCAGTTCCACTATTAGGAATTTTAACAACTTCTTCAACTCCCACAGAGAGTTCTGATTTTTCAATTGGTTCGGGAATGGGATCACTTATCTGGGCTTGAGAAATCTTAGTTGTAGTAAAGATTATCAAGAATACTTGGGGTATCAAGTATTTAAAATCAAGAAAAAGAAATTTATTCATACACATTGACATCCTCAAAAGGCCGCCGAGAAGACCTCTTCGGTAAGGTGGTAGCAAGAGGCTTAAAAACAAATTTTATGGGTTAATTATCTCATTTTCGCTATGATAAAGCCCCTTCCACGGATGAGAGGCGGCCTTCTTTTTGATATTTTTCTACTATACCTTGACAATGTTAGATTTGATTGAAAGTAGCTAAAAATATATCTTAAAATAATAAATCAGAGTAAGAAAATATAATAAAAAACCACGCCGAAAACAACGTGGTTTATAAAATTACTAATTAACAACAATTAATTTTTAGTAAACACCGGGGTTATAGCGATCATCGCCTGCATTCATCACCTGAGCAGGATCGGTAACCACAAAATTATCTAAATTAGCCTGTAAACGTTCTAGCTGAGATTCACTTAAACCAGGAATTTCTAAGACATCTTCAATTGACTCATAAGGAGCATTTTGGACGATTTTTCCGGCCAAAGTGGGATAAAAACCACGCAAGTCGCGGAAATCTCTGACATCACTATTATTTAAATCGAGTTTACCCTGAATTTGTCCTAGTTTTGTATCAGCAGCATTACGGCGTACTGCCACAATAGAAGAAGATTGTAAAGTAAAGATATTAAACTCAGCAGCATTTGCTGTTGTAACCCAACTAAATCCCCAAGATCCGATAACTAGTAAAGCAGTAGCAAAAATACTTACTAATTTTTTCATCAAATTTTTTCCTCCCAGATTAAAAAACATATGTCTTAGAGGCAATATAGAAAATCCTCTACTACATTAATTTTTCTTGTATTTTTTTCCTGTCCCATAAATTTTATCAGGTTAGCTACTTGCTGATATACAAGAGTTTCACAAAGTTATATGGGTGTACTAAAATAAATATCAAATTTTATCCTCAAGAAAAAATTATCCTTAGATCTAATCTTCAGAAGAACTAGAACCTACCATAAAATTTTCTTGAATGAAAAGCTTCGATGTTAATCTCGAATAAATGCTAAATACCTCTAGATAAAGACAATTCTACTCGTTTAAATTGTACTTCTAGGCGTTTTTGGAGTTCCTCTGGTAGAGGACGAACTCCATAGGAACTATAGTAACCAGCCAAAGCATTGAGCGCAGTTTGCATAGTAGTAAAAGAACTTAAACCAGCTATTTTAGTATTGCGTCTATAACGAGAAGCATAGTCACTGACTTGTTCGCGAATTAGATCGATCAATTCTTTCTTGTCGGGTGAATCATCAGGTAACTCAAATGATGTTCTAACATTAGTTATTACTTCCATAGTATCTTGACTATAGTCACCTGTTAAACCGGATACGCTAGTTCCGCTACAGCCCATTAAGCCAATAACAACCACTAGAACTAGAGCCACTATACGAGATAAGAAATTTTTAAAAAACATAATTTACTTTATACGACAATTCTTAGATCCCATTTATCCTATCAAGGATCGGGACCCTTGCTCTCAAGCAGAAGATTCTGATCCTAGCCAACGTCAGTTCGACGAAATTAAAAAACAGCAGGAGGTAGAGCAGATAAAGCTTTTGGCTCCAAATCAAGAGAGGGTTTATGGGGTAAATAGGTGTAAGCAATCAATCCCGCTATCAAGTTGACCAAAAAATTCCAAACGCTTCTATGCCTTGAATGTTCAATTTGAAGAATATTTTTTAGTTGATCATTAACAGTCTCGATTAAGGCTCTTTTCCGCAAAAGAATTTTGTCGATGAGCTTGACTAGCTTTTGTTTCATCTTCTTCTTATATCGGGTAATCAGCTTAAGTTGTTGCTCATAAAGCTTCTCAAATAAGTCCTGAGAAATATAACCACGATCAGGCGAAGCCTGGCACTGCGTGATCACCAAATAACTTACCAAAAATGCCTTCAGCCATCTCTGGGACTGGCTTACGGTCATCAACATTACCTGGTGTAAGTTTAAAGGCTAGCAATTCTCCTCGGTCATTGATAATCAAATGAAGCTTGAATCCATAGTGCCAACCCATAGAATTTTTGCCCCAACCAGCAATATGCTTAAAGATCTTATGAGATCTGCTACGACAAGGATGACAGACTTCTATGGGGGTTGAATCAATGAAGCTAATACCAGTTACTTCTCCTTTACAAGTGTTCAGAAAACAACACAAGAGCATTAAACACCAAGGCATGAGCTCAACAAAGCGATTATAGCTGACTAAATTAGGAAAGGCTTTTTTCCAGTGAGTCAGAACGAGTCTGGTATAAAATCCCTTAAAAGTCCGAAAGCCTGAGCCGTGAAAGGCAATGACAATGGTCATTACTTCACTGAGTGACATTCGAGAATTACAGCGTTTCTCATTGGGCATAGAAGGGAGTTGTTTTTGCTGCTGCCATAGTTTCGACCATTGGAGACAAAAGTCATCTACATCGCAGAAGATTTTTGTGATATCTAATCTTGATGCCATAATATAATCAGCTGAGATACTCGGTATTATTGGTTATTCTGAGTTTACCTCAGCCTTTCCTTTCTCCCTAATTTTTGTCGAACTGACGTTAGCAAAATACTCCCCCCCCATCCCGATACCAACCCCAATGCGATGGGTGCGGTGCATATTATAGTTTGATATACTACTTTCCCCAAAACAATTACCAAAATTATAAGTTTCAAAAACTATAGGTTTCAAAGTAGACGCAGTTTATATCCTTATAAATGTAGAAATGATTAATATTTTTCTTCTTAATAGATCTAGGGCATTGCATACAGTTAAATGACGATTTAGCGAACGTCCTCTAACGTTGCCCAAACGATATTCAAAGCTTTCAACCGTGCCATCGGGGCTTGCTAGGCCAATATAAATTAAGCCTACAGGTTTCTCTTCTGTGCCGCCACCTGGTCCAGCGATGCCTGTAATACTAATGCCCCAACTAGTGTTCAGAGCTTTTTTGACGCCGATCGCCATTTGTTGGGCTACGGGATCACTAACGGCACCAAATTGTGCTAAGTCATCACCACTGACCTGAAGCAGCGATTGTTTAACCTCATTGGCATAGGCAATAACTCCTCCCCGAAAATAATCTGAACTCCCAGGAATCTCGGTTAGTATTGCTCCTAAGCCACCTCCAGTACAAGATTCTGCCACTGCAAGGGTTTCTTTGCGATCGCGCAATAACTGACCGACTACAGAGGTTAAACTCTGTTCATTAGTGCCAAAATAATCTAAACCAGCAATTTCTTGGATTTGGTGGGCTACCGGCTCAATTAACGCGATCGCCTCTGCCTCGGATGGCGCTTTGGCGGATATTCTCAGGCGCACTTCACCTTTAGAAGCATAGGGTGCAACTGTAGGATTAGTTAACTTAAACAGGTGATTAACTTTTTCGGCTAAGGAAGATTCCCCGATCCCTCGAAAGCGCAGCATTTTACTGTAAATAATATCTTGACCCCAACCCAGACTTTTGAAGAAAGGAATTGCCGTATCTTGCCACATACGTTGCATTTCTGAAGGTACGCCGGGAAAAGTGAGAATAGTTACAGGATCAGGGTTTGAGGCAATTTGCCAGATCATTCCTGGGGCTGTTCCAGTAGGATTAGGTAGTATATTTGCTCCTACGGGGATCAATGCCTGTTTACGATTGCTAGAAATCATTTTACGCCCAATTTTGGCAAATTTCTGAGCTATATCATCAATAACCTCTGATCTTTCTTCTAAGGGAGTCTGAAAGTAATCTGCGATCGCTTCTGTGGTTAAATCATCGGGAGTTGGCCCCAATCCGCCAGTAAAAATCAGAATGGAAGACCGCTTAATAGCAATTTCTAGCACTTGATGGATTCTGGCCACATTATCGCCAACCACTGTTTGATAGTAATGGGGGATGCCTAAAGCAGCTAGTTCTTGAGCTAGATAATGACAATTAGTATTTAAAATATCCCCTAGTAATAACTCCGTCCCAACACAAATAATCTCTGCGGTCATATTGTTACTGATAACTGCTAAATGTTTAATGATAAAGGCTTATTGTTTTTTGCGATAGACTTGCCAAGCGATGTAACCTAAAAGGCAAGTAGCGGCGATCGCATAGCCCCAACCACTAGGCATATTAGAAAAGCCCATAGCCAAACTACCAACCCATAAGGTTAAGGCATAGATAAATAACACCGTGAGACGTTGGGAAATGCCAGCTTTTAATAACCAATGGTGCAGATGGCTCTTATCCGCAACAAAAGGGGATTTTCCTTTACTGATCCGAGATAAAATCACCGCTGACATATCAAGAATTGGCACAGCTAAAATCAAATAAGGTAGTAGAACTGCAGTCATCGCCGTAGTTTTTACCAAGCCAATAATGCCAACTCCAGCTAAGGTAAAGCCCATAAAATAAGCTCCCCCGTCCCCCATAAAAATTTGCGCCGGATTGAAGTTATAACGCAAAAATCCTAAAGCAGCACCAGCTAAAGCAGCAGCAATTAAAGCAGCAGCAGCTTGATCCATAAACAGGGTCACAATTAGCATCACGACTGCTGCAATCCCAGAAACTCCTGCTGCTAAACCATCTACGCCGTCAATCCAGTTAATTGCATTTGCCATTCCCACCAACCAAAGAACAGAAATAGGCCAACTCAACCAACCAAGATGAATCAAACCAATAAAGGGTACAGAAAGAAAATCAATTTGTACTCCCATAAACCAACTAATGGTTGCCACAACGATTTGCATCAATAACCTTGACCCAGAAGAAAGACTTAACAGATCATCGGCAAAGCCAATGCAAAAGAAGCCCACACTGCCGAGAATCATTCCTCCGAGTATTTCCTGCTCAGAAAGGGCAATGGATTCAAATCCCCCCAAGCGCCAGACTATTAATAGAGCAATCATCGTGCCAGCAAATATGGAAACTCCACCGACACGAACTACAGGACTTTGATGGATCTTTCTGGCATTGGGACGATCTACAATTCCCAATTTGAGACCGACAGTTTTAACATCAGGAATAGTCCATAACACTACGGTGACAGATATGAGAAATGCAATCAGATGATAGAGCTGCATGGGCATCAGGATTTATGATTGATTAAATAGAGATGATGTTTTCCTCCCTATCAAACTCCAGCGGTTAGGGGAATTTCCAGGTAAGGATATAAAGGAAAGCGATCGCAAAGTTTGGTGACTCGTTGTAAACAATCACTCTTGACTGATTCATCCTCTGGATTTAACAGTCGATCCGCAATAATATTAGCAATCTCCTGAAATTCTGTCGTCCCCATTCCTCTAGTGGTCATTGCTGGAGATCCTAATCGTAAACCACTAGTCACAAAAGGAGATTGGGGATCAAAGGGGACGGTGTTTTTATTGGCTGTGATATTGATGCCACTGACTAAATTATCTGCTGTTTTCCCAGTCATTTCGATACAGCGCAGATCTACGAGAATTAAATGATTATCTGTCCCGTCAGAAACTAGCTTAAAGTTTCTTTCTTTCAAGCTTGCTCCCATAGCTTGGGCGTTGTCAATAACCTGGGCAGAATAGGCTTTAAATTCTGGTTTAAGTACTTCCCCAAAAGCAACCGCTTTGGCCGCAATCACATGCTCTAAGGGCCCGCCTTGAGTTCCCGGGAACACGGCTTTGTTTAGTTTTTTTCCTAATTCGGCATCGCGGGTCAAAATCAAACCGCCTCTGGGGCCTCTGAGGGTTTTATGGGTAGTGGTGGTCACCACATCACAATAGGGAATGGGATTAGGATGATGTCCTGTGGCAACTAAACCAGCAATATGAGCAATATCTGCTAGTAAATAAGCTCCTACTTCATCTGCGATCGCTCTAAATTTAGCAAAGTCAATGGTTCGCGGATAGGCAGAATAGCCACAAATGATTAACTTAGGTTTTTCTTTGACAGCAATCTCTCTTATTTGTTCAAAATCTAACTGCTCAGTTTCTTGATTAACTCCATACTGAACCACATTAAACCATTTGCCAGAAACGTTTACGGGAGAGCCATGGGTGAGATGTCCCCCATGGGATAAATCCATTCCCATAATGGTATCCCCTGGTTGTAATAGAGTTAGAAACACCGCAAAGTTAGCTTGGGCACCAGAATGAGGTTGTACATTCGCCATTGCCGCCCCAAATATTTTTTTTGCTCGATCTATAGCTATTTGTTCGGCAACATCAATAAACTCACAGCCGCCATAATATCTTTTTTTCGGTAATCCTTCGGCGTATTTATTGGTTAGCACTGAACCTTGGGCGGCTAAAACTGCAGGAGAGGTAAAGTTTTCGCTCGCAATTAATTCTATATGGGTTCGCTGACGGTTTAATTCTGAAGCGATCGCTTGAGCAATTTCAGGATCGCTTTGAATCAGGAAATCTAAATTTGTTTGAGTCACTTGATGATCATCTTAATGAATTTATCGGCATTAACTATGCTATCGAACATTGCTTTTATTTTTCTTAACCTTGAGAAAAAGTAAAGAAATATTGCAGAAGGTATTTGAGATCAAAAATATCTCTTGCCTAACACAAACTTAGGCTAATACTTCTCGCTATTTTCGCTGGTTCGGTGAGTGGGGATAAGGTCAAATCAAGCCCAGGGATTATCTAACTCACCACTAACTTGTTATTTCCAGCAATAACTCGACCAATTTCATAAGCTGCAATATTCCGTGACTCCAACCATTCCTTTGTGGCATGAGCTTGTTCTGGAGCAACTAAAACTACAAAACCAATCCCCAAATTAAAAGTTTCCAGCATCGCTTCTTGCTTGACATTTCCAGTTTCAGCCAACCAGTGAAATATGGGTAAAATTTCCCAACTATCTAAGTCAACAGCAATGGATTGATTTTGATTCAAGCAACGGGGTAAATTTTCTGGTAAACCACCGCCAGTAATATGTGCCATGCCATGAACATCAATTTCACTAGCCAACAGTTCTAAGATTGGTTTGACATATATCTGTGTTGGTTTAAGTAACTCTGCCCCTAAACTTGTCCCTGCTAAAATCTCAGGCTTACTATCCCAAGCTACATCTTGAGACGACACAATTTTGCGGACTAAACTAAATCCGTTACTATGAACCCCTGAGCTAGCTAATCCAATCGCCACATCTCCTAACTCTACCTGAGAACCATTGAGGAGCTTACTTTTTTCGACCACTCCCACAGCAAAACCGGCAATATCATATTCCCCTAATTCGTAAAAACCAGGCATCTCTGCGGTTTCTCCCCCCAGTAAAGCACAACCACTCTGGCGACAACCTTCCGCGACACCTTTAACTACTTGAGCTAATTGTTCTGGTTGGAGTTTTCCGGTGGCTAAATAATCCAGGAAAAATAGTGGTTCAGCACCACTGGTTAAAATATCGTTGACACACATGGCGACTAAATCAATTCCTACAGTGTCATGACGCTTCAGAACTTGGGCAATTTTCAATTTAGTACCCACACCATCTGTACCAGAAACCAATATTGGTTGCTGATAACCCGCAGGCAATTCAAAACAACCCCCAAAACCTCCTAATCCCCCTAAAACTTCAGGACGAAAAGTACTTTGCACATCTTGACGAATTTGCGTAACAAAATCTCTTCCTGCTTTAATATCAACGCCAGCTTCTTTATAATCCATCAATAATTACATCTAAACAAAAATAACTATAACTGACTAATTAATAGTCTCTCGTTGAACGGAAGCAGAAGTTTCGCTCCAAACCGAGACACATCTAAATTGCACCTTTGATTATGAAGAGAAAAAAACTTAAAATCCTTTCTCTCTCTCTCTTGGTGCGCGTTCCTTAGCTGCTTACCAAGCAGCAGGGTCGCACCGCTGCTCAAAAGCTCCCTACTCCTTTGCAGCCTAAGAGAAAAGTTAAATGCGAAATAGCTGATTCCTTTCCTTATCTTAAGGGCAAAGCCCAGTCAAGGGTTATTGTACTGAGTTTTATCCCTTTGATTGATTAAAAATTTTGTTCGATTAATCTAAAACCATTGAAATTATTAAGCTTATTATCAGTATTTTTACAATTCCTTGATAGTGTGATTCTCGATAAAATTATTAAAGGCTTTATTTGATAACTTGAAGTAATATAAGCGGAATTTTTTTTACTAATCTTGTATTATTATTGAAATAGAAATAGTTATGAATCAAAACAAAATTAAAATATTTAATACTGCCTTTTTGCTGGGTTTAAATTTAATTTTTCTGGGCTTAGAATATAGTCCAACGAATGCTCAAACAGAAAGTATTTCTGCCAATGAGGAAATCAATCTTGATTTTCAGCAGGGGGTAGAAATTGCCGACCAAGCTGTTTATAGTGGTAAAGCATCTTGGTATGGTCCTGGTTTTCATGGTCGTCGTACCGCCAATGGGGAAGTATTCAATTCTAACGATTTAACCGCAGCCCATCGTAGCTTGCCTTTTGGCACTAAAGTTCGAGTAACCAATATGAATAATGGTAGCTCGGTAGTAGTAAGAATCAATGACCGAGGCCCTTTTGTAAAAGACAGAATTATTGATCTTTCTGCTGGTGCGGCTCGTAGTATTAATATGATTGGTAGTGGAGTTGCTCCCGTTAGAGTGGAAGTTCTCGGAATTTAAATTGAATTAATAATTGTTTTTGTCTTCTTTAGGGACGTAGCGCACTATGTCCCTTAGGTTTTTCTCAAAAAGGGATTATGAATAATCCCGTAGTGCCTCCCTACACGCGATCGCTGTAAAGAGTTTGTATGAAATTTTCTAGTTTCTCTTCACTGCTACATTCAATCAGACCCTGAAATACTTCAAGCATTCTCGCTGCACTATCTCCATGAATTGGATTGAGTTCCCAAACATCTTGCACCCAGTCTGATGGCTGCATTTCCTCAAAAATTATGCGTTCTAAAAGTTGCTTTGCTTCTTCTCTAGAAATAGCCATTTGTTAATTACCGAAAATTTAGGAGAAAATAGTTCCACACCACAATTATCTAATGAAATGAGAACAATTGTTTCTCGGTCATTAACTAGTTACTAAAGTTTTTTCTTGCCTTAAACATGAAAATTACGTTAAATTTAGTTAAGTAAGTATAAATCGAGCTGAAAACAGTTTGACGAGCGCGGAAAGGAGGCTTCAATCCAAATAAGATTAACTAGAAATAATAACTAATTAATGAATAAAAGTCCCCTTTCCACCCTGGTCGAGAAAACAAATCTAAGGAAAAAGTAACTTAGGTTATTAGACATCTCGCTAAAGGTAACTTACTTAGGATTTATTATCGCTAATCAAAAATCAAAATAGTTTTAAAAATATTCAATTTCAACAACATCCCAACTTTGGTAACACCTAACCTATGAAAAAATTTTCTTGGAGAATTTTAGTACTCTGGACATTACCCATATTAATTGTAGGGTTCTTTTTGTGGCAAGGCACGATTTCTCCCAATAACAACTTATTGGGCGGTAACACGGCAAGCACTCGGATGACCTATGGTCGCTTTCTTGACTATCTAAGTTCAGGTAAAGTTTCTAGCGTGGAATTGTACGATAATGGCAGAACTGCGATCGTGCAAGCATTGGATCCTCAAATCGATCAAAGGCTCCAAAACCTAAGAGTTGATTTACCTGCCAACTCTCCAGAATTAATTACAAAACTCAGAGAAGCAGATATTAAATTTGATTATCATCCTGCATCCAACAGTGGTGCCTGGTGGGGTCTTTTAGGGAACTTATTATTCCCTGTACTCTTAATCGCGGCCTTATTCTTCCTCTTCCGTCGTTCTAATAATATGCCTGGTGGTCCTGGTCAAGCCATGAACTTCGGTAAATCCCGCGCTCGTTTCCAAATGGATGCGAAAACTGGAGTGATGTTTGATGATGTTGCAGGTATCGAAGAAGCTAAAGAAGAATTAGAAGAAGTTGTGACTTTCCTCAAACAACCAGAAAAATTTACTGCTGTTGGGGCCAAAATTCCTAAAGGAGTCTTACTCATTGGACCTCCTGGAACTGGTAAAACTTTACTAGCAAAAGCCATTGCTGGCGAGGCCGGTGTTCCTTTTTTCAGCATCTCTGGTTCCGAATTTGTCGAGATGTTTGTCGGTGTTGGTGCTTCTCGGGTTCGTGACCTGTTCAAGAAAGCCAAAGAAAATGCTCCTTGTTTGATCTTTATCGATGAAATCGACGCCGTGGGTCGTCAGCGTGGTGCTGGGATCGGTGGTGGTAACGATGAGAGAGAACAAACTCTTAATCAGTTATTAACTGAAATGGATGGTTTTGAAGGCAATAGCGGAATTATTATCATTGCAGCGACTAACCGTCCTGATGTACTCGATTCTGCTTTGATGCGTCCTGGTCGTTTTGACCGTCAGGTAATGGTAGATACCCCTGATATCAAGGGTCGTCTAGAAATCTTAGAGGTTCATGCTCGGAATAAAAAAATCTCCCCGGAAATCTCTCTAGACGTAATTGCCCGTCGTACTCCTGGTTTTTCTGGTGCAGATTTGGCTAACTTACTTAACGAGGCTGCTATTCTGACTGCTAGAAGACGCAAGGAAGCAATTACTATGTCAGAGATTGATGATGCGGTAGATCGGGTTGTCGCCGGGATGGAAGGCACACCCTTAGTAGATGGTAAGAGCAAACGTTTGATTGCCTATCATGAAGTGGGGCACGCGATCGTTGGTACCTTGGTTAAAGACCATGATCCTGTCCAGAAAGTAACTTTAATTCCTCGAGGACAAGCTCAAGGTTTGACCTGGTTTACGCCTAATGAAGAACAAGGTTTAATTTCCCGTTCTCAGTTGACAGCTCGTATTGCTGGTGCCATGGGTGGTCGTGCCGCTGAGGAAGAAATCTTTGGTTATGACGAAGTAACTACTGGTGCTGGTGGTGACTTACAACAAGTGACTGAAATGGCACGCCAGATGGTTACTCGCTTTGGAATGAGTGATCTTGGTCCTTTATCTTTGGAAGGACAAGGAGGCGAAGTTTTCCTTGGTGGTGGTCTAATGTCGCGGGCAGAATATTCCGAAGAAGTTGCTTCTCGCATTGATGACCAAGTACGTCAAATTATTGAACATTCTCACCAATTAGCGCGCCAGATCGTTCGTGATAACCGTGAGGTAATCGATCGCCTGGTAGAGTTATTGATCGAGAAAGAAACTATTAATGGTGAAGAATTCCGCCAAATAGTTGCTGAGTATACTGAAGTACCTGAAAAGGAACAGTTTGCACCTCAAATATAGTTTGTCTATCTAACTATTAATTTATAATTTAATGGGGAATGGCCATTAATGGCTATTCCTTATTTTTTGGCGATGGTAGAAGCGATTTAGCTTTTTCAGTCACCGTTACACCGCCGTAAAACGACGGTGTCTCCCTGACTTCGTAAATATTGTGGCATTAAAGTGATAAAGTCTTTTTTACTGTTTGTGCAAAAATACAATTATAAAGAGCAAAGATATTAATGAAAATTACTATTCTTGGTTGCGGATATGTCGGTAGCGCAGTCGCTCGTTTATGGCAGAAAAACGGTCATCAGGTTACTGTAACTACCACAACACCTGAAAAAATAGCCCAGTTATCAGAAATCGCCCACCAAGTAGTGATTGTAGATGGTAAAGATCCTAAAGCGATCGCGAAAGTCATTCAAGATCGAGATTTTGTCTTATTTTCTATAGGGGCAAAAACAGGAGATAGTGATATTTATCGCCAAACTTATCTTGGCACAGCTACTAATTTTGTAACAGCATTACAAGACAATCAAACTGTTAAACAAGTAATTTATACAGGAAGTTATGGAATTTTAGGAGATAAAAAAGGTGCCTGGACAGATGAAACAGCACCAGTTGCTCCTATGAGTGAAAATAGCAAAATATTATGCCAAACTGAAGAAGTATTGATATCAGCAAACTCGGCAAAATTAAAAGTATGTATATTGCGTTTAGCAGGTATTTATGGTCCAGGAAGAGAATTAATCAAAATCTTTAAAAGATCTGCTGGGACGACTCGTCCTGGTAAAGGAATAGACTATAGTAATTGGGTACATTTAGAAGATATTGTTAACGGGATTGAATTAGTTAGATTGAAACAACTAGCAGGTATTTATAATTTAAACTGTGATGAACCCCTAGAAACTCGCGAATTTTTCCGTAGGTTGTTTGAGACCTATAATTTACCGCCAATTAATTGGGATATCAAAGCAGTTTCTAACCGTCCTTATAACTTGCGATTATCAAATAAAAAGATTAAAGATGTCGGGTTAAACTTAATTCATCCTCAGATTGTGTTTGATTTGTGACTCCATAAGTACCTAAACAAAATTAATTACACAGCCGATATCAATTTCTCTGGAACTGTTTTTCTGCGTCATGCGTCATATTTGATAACGCCCTGTGTCCCAATATCTCTTCTTCTTTTTCCTGCTACCCTGATTTATTGAGTGGATACCTCAAGGAGAATATCTCTACTCATCGGTCACAAGTTAAGGAATTTGGGAATTTGTCAAGAGGAAACAAAAATCATGTGAAACTACCAAGAGAGTGCAAGAGCCTTATGCTGTCTTGATGGATTTAGGTGATGCCATAGCTGATGAGTTAGCTTTGCCTGTTGATCGTATTTCTTTAGAGATGATTTATCGGGGACTTTATCATTTCTCAGTGGCTCACCAAAAAGGATTAACTGATGATCCGATTAAGTATTTTGCGGCTCCAGAAAATCGGGATTTAGGGGTAGTTAAATCAATACGTAAATCGCGTGTCCGACTAATCATTGCCCCGTTCCCTGACCGACAAAAAAATGAAGAGGATTTCTTCTTTTCGCCGAATTCTCAAATCCCCTTGACAACTACGATTTCAGCTTAAGTTGTCACCAATGTTTAGTCTTAGAAAATGGGACGCGCTATTTGTTAGGCTCTATTCACTTCAATATCAAGGAGGATTCACTGGCAATTCCAGTGAAAATTCGTAAGAGTTTGAAGTGGGACAGATCCCATGAAGACGAGCTATCAAATATTTTGGCTTCTCTGAGAACTTTTCCTCCCGCGGACAATTATGGAGAATTACTTGACGAACTAGATTTTATTTTG
>JASJDR010000251.1 GCA_030065615.1 Xenococcus sp. MO_188.B8
TTCAAGTTCAAGAAAAAAGTTGTCAGAGCTTAATAGAAGGAGGAGAATAGGAAAGAGAGTAAAATAAAAACAAATTTGTCTAAAAATAACTGAATTTAGAGTTTAAAAACTTGATGACTGTTATCATGAAATTAACTGGAACTATTAAAGTTTCGTTTTAATATAGTAGACTTCTTGTCTAAGTCCGCAATATCTTTGTTCAGCTCAGTTAAAAGGGAAAAGTTAAATTGTCTAGCCATAATTATTATTTGCATCATGCTTCACTTTGGCAGATGACTTGGAAAAAAATTAAGCGCGATCGCAATGCTATTTTTGGCATTACAGTATTACTAATAATTATTAGTGCAATATTATTTTTACCCTTAGTCTATCAAAACCCTATCGATGAAATAGATTTTAGTATCTCTTCGGCTCCTCCTAGTTGGAACCACCCTTTTGGTACTAATGATTTGGGACAAGACCAACTAGCTAGGATATTATACGGAGGAAAAATTTCCCTAACTGTAGGCATTACTGCTACTATCGTTTCTATATTATTAGGAACTTTGGTTGGTGCGATCGCAGGCTTTTATGGGGGAATTATTGACGGGATTTTAATGAGAATTACCGATCTATTTTTAGCTTTACCTCAATTACCTTTATTACTATTAATTGTTTATTTATTTCGTGATTCTTTGAAAAATAGCTTGGGCTCAGAGTTAGGAATTTTTGTCTTAGTAGTAATCGTGATTGGAATCTTAAATTGGATGTCAGTTGCTAGATTAGTTAGGGCAAATTTTTTAAAACTCAGGGAAATGGAATTTATCAGTGCAGCTAGAGCAATGGGCGCTAAACCCAGTCGAATAATTTGGGTTCATTTATTCTCTAATGTTGTCGGTACTGTGATAGTGGCAGCAACTTTAACCGTCGGCAATGCTATTATCACTGAATCCACCTTAAGTTTTTTAGGATTAGGTTTTCCTCCCGATGTTCCTACTTGGGGCAGAATGTTATTTGATGCCAAGGATTATCTTACATCAGCACCTCACATGGCTTTGTTTCCTGGCTTGGCAATTTTCTTCACGGTTTTAAGTATTAACTATATCGGTGATGGTTTAAGAGATGCTTTCGATCCTAGGGATTAATTAGGGATTAGGAAATAGCAATTAGCCATTAGACTTTATTGGAAATCAGCAGACTTTATCAACTATTAATTCTGTGTCAGAAATTTAATTCAAAGAGTAGACAAAATCTAAAGAAAAACTTTACTTATAGCTTTACTGTGTTTCTTGAACTTGTGGTTTTTAATAATGCAGGTTAGAAAGTGCAAAACTTTTTAGCAAATCTCAGGCAGATTGAATAGGAAAATCTAGTAGGAAAATGAAAAGAAGAAATTTTCTGAGCAAATCTATGTTGATGATCGGAACTACCGTAGCAGGAGAATTAGCATTTTCGAATCTGCGAGAAGCTGTCGCTGGTGGTCAAGGTCAAGTTAAGTGGGGCTATACAGGGAAAGAAGGGCCACAAAATTGGGGGAATCTTTCTCCTGAATATCAAGTATGTCAAGCTGGTTTGCAGCAATCCCCAATTGATTTACAACAAGCAATCAATGCTAATCTCTCAGACTTACAAATTACATCCCAACAGGTGGCATTGAAGATACAGAATAATGGACATACTATTCAGGTTAATACAGATCCTGGTAATACTTTGATAATCGATGGAACCTCTTACGAATTGATTCAGTTTCATTTCCATCATCCTAGTGAGCATACAGTAGAAAACCAATTCTATCCAATGGAGGCTCACTTTGTTCATAAAAGTAAGGCTGGCAATTTCGCTGTCTTAGGAGTTTTCTTGAAGGAAGGTCGAGAGAATGCGGCTCTCAATCCGATTTGGGATGCTATGCCTTCGCAAAAGAAATCTGAGGCTCCAATTTTAGGAAGTACTTTAGAGATCTCAGCTCTTTTCCCTACTGATCAGTCAACATATCGTTATTTTGGTTCTTTGACGACTCCGCCATGTTCGGAACTTGTGAAATGGATTGTCTTCCAAGAGCCTATAGAAGCATCTAAGGCACAAATTGAGCAGTTTAGGCAAATCTTTCCTCTTAATGCTCGACCCATTCAGGCATTAAATCGACGGTTTCTTTTATCCGAAGAGTAAATTTATCCTGCTCAGCAAGCGAGCCCTTAGCCTCTCTTACAGTAGTGCGATCTTAAGCTAATTCTTGAAACTTGGCCTAGGTAGAGTCAGTTTTTCGATTAGCTTTTTTTGTTAAATTTTAAACTGAGGAAAGTAGATTAGTAGATCGAATTAATGCAATACAGAAGGTTTGGGCGCACTGAATTACAAATGCCGGTATTCTCCTGCGGAGGCATGAGATATCAATACAAATGGCAAGATCTGCCAGCATCAGAAATTCCTGAAGCTAATCAACGAAATCTTGAAGAAACTATCTTGAAAGCTCTGGAGCTGGGAATTAATCATATTGAAACGGCACGGGGTTATGGTACATCGGAGATGCAACTGGGAAAGCTCTTAACCCGTATTCCTAGAGATCGGTTTATTTTTCAGACGAAAGTAGGACCAAATAAAAATCCTAGAGAATTCCGTCGTCGCTTTAATCAGTCTCTGCAATTTTTGGGCTTGGAATATGTAGATTTGCTGGGTATTCATGGCATTAATAACCAAGAGGCGTTTGATGATACCCTCAGAACTGGTGGTTGTTTAGATGTGGCGCGGCAATTGCAACGCGAAGGGAAAGTTCGCTTTGTCGGTTTTTCAACTCACGGTAGTACAGAAATAATTACTAAAGCTATTAATACAGGGGAATTTGATTATGTGAATCTCCATTGGTATTACATAAATCAAATAAATTGGTCGGCAATTGAAGCAGCGGCTCAACAGGATATGGGGGTATTTATTATTAGTCCTTCTGATAAGGGAGGAAAATTATATGAGCCACCAGCAAAACTTGTAGAGCTATGTCGCCCCCTGAGTCCGATGGTATTTAACGATCTCTTTTGTCTGTCCCATCCCCAAGTTCATACTCTTAGTTTGGGGGCAGCTAAACCATCGGATTTCGATGAACATCTTAAAGTCTTACCGTTAATAGAAAAAGCTGAGTCAATCTTACCCCCAATTCTACATCAATTAGAACAAGCTGCGATCGCCGCTTTAGGCGAAGAATGGTATCGTACTTGGCAAGTGGGTTTACCAACTTATGAGAAAACTCCTGGCAATATTAATATTCCGGTGATCCTCTGGTTACATAATTTGGCTTTGGCTTATGACATGATCGAATATGGTAAAGCCAGATATAACTTACTGAACAATGGTGGCCATTGGTTTCCTGGAGCCACAGCTCAAAATCTTGGTAGGTTTAACTTAGAGACTTGTTTACAAAACAGTCCCCATAGTGACAAGATACCGCAAATTCTCCAGGAATGCGATCGCCTTTTGGGCGCAGAGGCGGTTCAAAGACTTTCGCAAAGTTGAATCTAACTGGAACTAAATACGGCTAATGGTTGTTGTCTTGAGGTAATCTACTGCAGAAGTGTAAAGCTGTATTAATATACTGCAAAAAAAATATAGAAAATATCTAGGTTTATTTTTCAGATCTTCTGGCAAACTGGGCGATAGCTATAACTATTAGGGAGCTTGGATTTATGGGCGTGATTATTAGCACCGTTAATATGAAAGGAGGCGTAGGAAAAACTACTTTAACTGTCAATTTGGCAACTTGTTTGGCAAAACACTATCACAAAAGAGTCTTAGTGCTGGATTTAGATTCACAAATCAGTGCCACCTTAAGCATGATATCGCCTCATGATTTTGCCAAAGTTCGCAAAAAAAGAAGAACATTAAGTTACTTGCTCGATAATATTATTAGTCCTAACCCTTGGAGTAAACTTGATATTCATGACTTGATCTATCCTCAGGTTTGTAATATTGAAGGATTAGAATTATTACCTGGAGATATTGAACTATATGATGAATATCTAGTTTCCGAAATGCTTCATGGCAGAGCAGTTCAAGAACAGGGAAAAGAGTTCCAAAAAGTTTGGGACGATTTTGAACTAGTAATGATTAAGCAAATTGTGGAACCAGTAATTGATGATTATGACTTTATCATCATGGACTGTGCGCCTGGGTATAATTTAATGACTCGTAGTGGAATTGCAGCTAGTAATTTCTATTTGCTGCCTGCTCGTCCTGAGCCTCTATCTTTGGTGGGCATTCAGTTATTAGAAAGAAGAATTGCTAAGTTGAAAGAAAACCATAAAGATAAGCAAACTTTGAATATTAATCTTCTGGGAATTGTGTTTATTCTTTCTGCTGGTGGTTTAATGGGAAGATATTACAAACAGGTAATGAAACGGGTAAGAGATGATTTTTATCCCCACCAACTTTTTGAGCAGTCGATTCCTATGGACGTAAATGTCGCTAAAGCAGTAGATCTATTCACGCCAGCGGTAGTTGCCATGCCAACCTCAGCTGGCTCTAAAGCTTTTATCAAATTAACGGAAGAGTTTTTAGAAAAAATCAAAGTATCCCAAAAGCAGTTAGTAACCGCTGGGTAATCTCAAAACGATGAATTATAAATTATGAATTATGAATTACAAGCCTCATGATTCATATATTTATTGTTCATTATTCATAATTACTACGTAAAATGTCTTGGCTACATTGGCTTTCTCAAATTACCCCTTCAGAACAATCTTTAGTTGGCGAGAAAATTTTAATTCTGAGCCAACTATTGCAACATGGATATCCGATTGTTCCTGGCTTTGTTTTGGGAAGTTCTTTATTGACCGAGTTTTTGTCCAACTTGGAAAATTCTCAATCTTGGAACGGGAATTTTCCTGAATCTTTGTTCAATGTTGAGCTTGATAATTATCAAGCTCTTCAGTCTCTTGCTCAAAGAAGTCAGAAGGTAATTATGGATAATGAATTTCCTCAACTATGGCAAGAGAATATTTTAGATGCTGTAGAACAACTTAACTGTTCTACTATTATTGTTAGACCTTTTTTATTTGTTCCTGATTATTTACAAAAGATTAGTCCCAGTTTATTGCGATCTCGAAGTGTCTCTTCTTTAGTGAGATCGCAGATTTGCCAGACAAATCCTACAGCTATAGTTTGGGGAATTAAGAAAATTTGGTCAGAATTATTCACAGCAAAAAGTATTTTTTACTGGCACAAATTAGAGATTGAACTTTCTCAAGTCAACCTTGCTTTGTTGATTCAACCAATTCAAGATGCTCAGGCTTCTGGGACAATTGAATTAGATAAGAATTGCATTTCTATTCGAGCTACTTGGGGTTTAGGCCATGGTTTAGATTACGGAGCAGTACAACCAGATATTTATCTCCTAAATAATCAAAAATCACATCTAATTGAACAACAAATAGGAACAAAAACTATCTACTATCATCTTAAAAGTTTTCAAGATAGCTTGACATTAGGAGAAGATTATTTAGTTATTGATGCAGTAGCAGAATCATTACAAGAAGCAGCAGTTTTAAATGATGCGCAAATTAGCTCACTGGTACAGTTAGTAACAAAAATAACTAGTGAGAAACCAGAATTAGGATATTTTGAATGGTCGATCCCTCTTCGGGAGCAGGAAGACGATGTAAACGACCCTGGGGAATCTTCGCTCGCAGAACGCGGGGACGAAAACTTTCTGGTAGAGTTGCCCCTGCGGGTAGAGCAGACCCTTCGGGTAGAGCTTCGCAAGCGCAAGCCCAAGGGCAAGCACCAGTTTTATTTTCATCAGTTAGATTTTATGCCAACTTCTCAAGTTAATCAGATTGAGAGTTTATCAGCAACCGCATCATCACAACTTTTGTTAACAGGAATCGCTGCTGCTCCTGGTAAGATTACAGGCCAAGTATTGATTTATAATTCAGAAACTAACGACCTGCAAAGCAGATCTCTTCGAGATCGCGATCAAATAGCTCCTGGCTCAATTCTAGTAACAAATAATATTGCCCCTTCAGATATATCGCTACTTAAAAATCTGGGAGGAATTATTACCGAAACTGGAAGTTTAACCAGTCACGCTGCAATTCTAGCTAGGGAACTGGGAATTCCTGCAATTGTTAATAGCAAAAATGCTACCACTATTTTGCAAACTGGAGACTTAGTGATGGTTGATGGCGATCAAGGAACAGTTTATTCTTCAGAATCAGTTACGAATCAAGAAGTTTCCTCTAATGCTTGTAATATAGATAATGTTAACAATAAGGGAATTTTTGATTATCCCATTGGCACAAGATTAATGGTAAATCTGAGTCAAGATAATATGCTTGATGAGCTGGCTCGTTTGCCGATTGATGGGATTGGTTTACTGCGAGCAGAATTGATGTTATTAGACTTACTAAATTATCGAAGTATAGGGCAATGGTTACAAGAACATTCTCAGTCGCAAATTGTCGATTATTTAGTAAAAGCTATCAAAAAATTTGCAGTAAAATTTGCTCCTCGTCCTGTATTTTATCGTTCCTTAGATATTCCTCGATCGCAATCATCTTCTGTCACTCAAGATTTTACTGGCGGTAATCGGGGAACTGCTGCCTATCTTCAAGATCCAACTTTTTTTGATCTAGAATTATTAGCCTTAGCCAGATTAGTTAATGAAGGTTGTAGTAATCTTAATTTGATTTTGCCTTTTGTGCGCAATTTAGAGGAATTTATTTTTTGTCGCGATCGCTTTTTAACTTATGGTATAGCTAATACTAATTCTTGCCAATTATGGATTATGGCCGAGGTTCCTTCAGTAATCTTTTTACTACCTGAATATATTAAGGCAGGAGTCCAAGGAGTTTTGATCGGTACAGGGGATTTGACTCGATTACTTTTCGGATTGGAGCGAGAACAAATAGATTTAAATAGATATTATAACGATACCGCTTTGCATAACGCGATCGCACAAATAATTTCTCTTACGAAAAATCACCAAATACCTTGTTCTATTTGTCTACATGGCATCGATATTAACCCCGATTTAATTGATAAATTAATCAGTTGGGGAATCACAAATATAACTGTTGAACCTCAAGCAATTAGACAAACCTATCGAGTCATCTCTCGTGCCGAACAACGTTTATTATTGGCAGAAATTACACGGCAAGCTTAACAAGCTCTATAAAACACCGTGGGATCTCAACAAGATTTAGGATTATAGTCATTCCAATTAATTTCCATGCGATTCTTATCGGGTTGATTTATCGGCTGAGAATCATAATTTGTAGGGGCGAAAGGCCTTTCGCCCCTACCCATTGAATACATAAGGTTTCTATTTGGAATTACTATAAGTTTTTTCTGGCTTCGTCTTGACACATAAGTACGGATCGACGCCAGCATTACTCTTGGCACCTTAAACCTGAAGCTTTTTTCTATCAGACTAGAATCTTTCTGAATCTTCTACAACTTAATCAGCATCATGTATTAACAGGATTTAAGAGCAATCCCTTCTTTAAATGTCTCAAGCCATGATTGCAAAATTGGCACAATAGTAAGAAGTATAAAGGGCAAGAATCTGGTTAAATAGTCTAGGTTGCAATCCAATTACAGAATCAAATCAACCTTAAATACAGTTCATGTAAGTATAAATAATCGATAGGGGTAAAACATGAAAGTTATAATTCTTGGAGGAGACGGGTTTTGTGGCTGGCCAACAGCCCTACATCTGTCTAACGCAGGCCACGAAATAATTATTATAGATAATCTTTCTCGTCGCAACATTGATAATGAACTAGAAGTTAGTTCTTTGACACCCATTAGTCCCATTGGACAAAGGCTGTCAGCCTGGAAATCTCTCACTGGCAAAGAAATTAAATTTTACAATATCGATATTGCTCAAGAATATGATCGCCTTATAGCATTGCTCTTAGCAGAAAAACCAGACTCAGTGGTTCATTTTGCTGAACAAAGGGCAGCTCCTTATTCCATGAAAAGCTCTAAGAATAAGCGTTATACCGTAGATAATAATCTTAATGCTACTAATAATATTTTATGTGCGATCGTGGAATCTCGGTTAGACATTCATTTAGTGCATTTAGGAACGATGGGCGTTTACGGTTATGGAACTGCGGGAATGAAAATTCCTGAAGGCTATCTTGATGTAGAAGTGGTAACCGATTCAGGAGAAAGAATTCAACAAGAAATTCTCTATCCTGCTAACCCAGGGAGTATTTACCATATGACCAAAACCCAGGATCAGTTGTTCTTTTTCTATTACAACAAGAATGATGGCATCAGAGTCACTGATTTGCACCAGGGTATTGTTTGGGGAACCAATACTCCCGAAACTCTTTTAGATGAACTTCTCATCAACCGTTTTGACTATGATGGGGATTATGGTACGGTACTCAATCGCTTTTTAATGCAAGCAGCTATCAAATATCCTCTGACAGTTCATGGTACTGGAGGGCAAACTAGAGCCTTTATTCATATTAAAGATACCGTACGTTGCGTTCAGCTGGCGATCGAAAATCCTCCCACTAAAGGAGAAAGAGTTCGGATTCTGAATCAAATGACTGAGACTCATCGAGTTGTCGATCTGGCAAAAATGATTGCCCAAATGACAGGAGCCGAAATTGCTTATCTGGAAAATCCTCGCAATGAAGCACCAGAAAATGAACTATTTGTCAAAAATCAACGTCTTTTAGATTTAGGGTTAGAACCCACTACCTTAAGTCAAGGATTGCTCCAAGAAGTTACAGAAGTTGCCGAGAAATATGCCTATAGATGTGACAAGAGTAAAATCCCTTGTACTTCTATGTGGATAAAAAAAAACTCAGCCTAAACAACCATCGATAGTGATGAACAATCGATGATTTTAGTGATTTTTTTGCTGAGTATAACCGCAAAAACTCAAGAAGCGATCGCGTAACCTCAAAAGGCGATCGCTTTTAAAAATGATAGATTATCCATAAATTATCAACTAGCAAGTATTATATTTTTACTATTAATTATCTGTAATAATTACCGATTAAACTTAGCTTGTCTTGCCCTTTTGCTCTAAATCGTGGTTATTAATCCCTATTTTGTTCTAAACTGAGGATACATCGAATATGCCTAAAATTTTATTTGAGGTAATTCCTATTCTCATAACCTTATCTATTATTTAGAGATTATAAGCAAATTAGGTATTATATCAATTCCTAATTCTCAGTTTAATTTCAACTTCCTAGAATTTATTAGATAGAGGCTGCTCTAGTTGCAGCTGATGCTAATAAATTGTCTATTTATATATTTTACAAATATTTATAGGTATAACTTATATGGATTGTCCTAATAATAATTGCCTAAGAGATCGTCTCTCTGTGTTTGTCGATGGCAATAATATGTTTTATGCGCAACAAAAAAATGGTTGGTTCTTCGATCCGAGAAAAGTATTAGAGTATTTTACTAAAGATCCTAGTGTAAGTTTAGTTAATGCCTTCTGGTACACAGGTCTCAAAGACTCTCAAGACCAAAGAGGATTTCGAGATGCTTTGATCAGTTTAGGATATACAGTCAGAACCAAAATTCTCAAAGAATATTATGATGATGCCTCTGGTCGCTACTCTCAAAAAGCTAACCTTGACATAGAGATTGTTGTCGATATGTTTAATACTGTCGATCAATATGACAGAGTCATTCTCTTTAGTGGGGACGGTGATTTTGAAAGGGCGATCGAACTACTAAGATCTAAAAATACTCATATTACCGTGGTTTCCACCGAAGGCATGATTGCCCGAGAACTCAGAAATGCCACCGATAGGTATATAGATCTTAATGATATTCGTCCTAATATAGAAAAAAATGACTTTTAAGATAAATCTGAGCAATCAGCCCGATTATTTTTTTGTGTTTCTGGGAATAGTAAGACTGAGAGGCTAACCTTCCGATTCTGCTCAGTTTATTATATGAACAAGTTAATTTATTTGTTTATGGGGATCTTTGTCGCTGTCGGAGCTACTGTGATGTTTAACGGATTCAATAGTTTGCTCCTCGCCCATGCTAGTACTTCCTGGCCGATCACACAAGGCATGATTATTCATTCTGAAATTCAAAGCTCTAGTGACAGTGATGGCAATATCTATAAGCCAATCGTTCGCTTTTCTTATCAAGTTAGAGGGCGGGAATTTCGCGGCAATAAAATCTTTTTTGGCAGCGGCGACATTTCCACTGGTGACATTAGCTATTCTCGCAGAATCACCCAAAAGTATCCTCGAGGCAAAACTGTCAAAGTCTTTTATCATCCTTATGAACCTCAGCAGTCCGTCCTTGAAGCCGGATTAAATAAAAAAAGCTTTATCGAATTGACCTTTGGAGCCTTATTTTTCCTGGTAGGAAGCGGCGTGGGGATCTTATGCTGGTTATTTACGTGACATCCTCCAGACACCTATCGCTGACGCGATAAGGTGCTGGCTTCCAACTCTCGCAAGCTGGCATTCCTAGATCGGCACTTATCTAGGTACAAGACCCCCGACAGTACGCCAACAAGTCGGGCTACGGTCGGGAAACCCGACCGTAGCCCGACTTCATTACTAGGCAGTTTCCTTTCCCGACAGTCCATCGGTACTATATGCGAAGCGGTATCCTTTAGGACATTATTTAACCCTCTTTGAAGAATTACTCGACCACTAGCATGATCGCGACTTGTTTTGTATCCGCATTCATCACAGACATGAACTCTTTCACTGAGTTCTTTCTTGCCCGTATGAGTGCCACATTCA
>JASJDR010000252.1 GCA_030065615.1 Xenococcus sp. MO_188.B8
AGTCTAACACGAACTAATATCCCAAGTACCTCATTCGAGGGAAATCGTCTGATTTCTACCCAAAGTATTAGTGTTGTTTAGAAGCCAGCACGCCTTTAGGCTGCTGGAGTGTCACTCCTAAAACCATGTTTTTTGGCATGTTCAACCCATACGCCACAGCAACCACAGGATGGGCTACGGTAGACGATCATATCTAATGTTCCAGAGTAATCTGGCTCTGTTTCTTGATCCCAGACACTAGAATAGGCAATGGGTTCAGAACTAGCTATAACTTTGGCAGAATTGCTTAATGTCTCATTTTCTGCTACTGCCGAAGACAGATGTATTGTTGCTAGTAACCCGAAAGTAGTTAGAGAGACTAAAAATAGAGACCATTTTTTGAGAGACTTATTCATAACCCGAAAGTAATATCTTGAGATAATTAAGATCTGGCTTCATTGTAAAGTCTCGACCCAACTAGAGAGTCAATAAGTATGGCGCTACGCGCAAGTCAAAAGTCAGTAGAGACGTTGCATGCAACGTCTCTACAAAAGTCAAAAGTTTACTAATAATGGGCTGGGGCGTTTACCAATGTCCTAACCAAATTAAGTAGTGCTATATTTGTACAAAATTAATTATCTAGTGGAAATAAGTAGAAAATAAATTACCTAGTTGAGTAAGGAAATAGCCAATGGGCAATAGGCAATTAAAAATGTGTAAATGATTGTGCTTAGGAACTAATTTGCCAAATACTCAATATTCAATGATATCCAATGATAAATGTTAAATTTGATTTTTAACCTAGGTTTTTATACCACAATTTTACTAGTTTTATTTCCGTGTAACTAACTGCCAGTCTTTTGTAGTTGCTAAAATTTTACTATCCATTATGGAAGATAAATTAGTATCATTTTTAGATAACAATAAATAGATAGATTTATTTTCAGTCGTTACATTTTCTGGTAATTGTTGATTAGATAATGGAATAATTATATGATCGCTATAAAAATCAAGGGAGGGACGATAGTAAGGATAAGAGGTATAAATAATTTGGTTTTCTGGATTTACGCTTTTAATCATTTCAGCAACGGGTTTAACAGCATAACTTTCTCCCAATTCCCAATTCCAATGGGAACTATTAAACAAGAGGAATAAGGCAAAATATAAGGCGATCGCGATTGTAGCAAGAAAGTAATAATTACCAAGTTTTATTAAGATATTGGTAATGGTCAATCCTACAGCAAGAGCTCCTAAAATTAAGAATAAGTCTCTATCTTCACTGGGAGCGAACCAGTAATAATAAATTGTACCTAGCCAGCAAATAATAGCAACAAATATTAGTAATATTTTAGATATTGATCCGATAGTAAATTGATTGTGAATTCGAGCCAAGTTTGCTCCTACCAATAGAGCAAAAGCAGGATATATTGGCATAATATACCAAGGCAGCTTAGTCGCCATTACAGAAATTGCGATCAAATAAAAGCCAAGCCAAACTAAAGCTAACTTCGCCCAAGTTTTTTGTCGTTGACGAAAAGCAAGTTGAATTCCTCCTGGCAAAAATATTAACCAAGGCATTGTATATTTAGCAATTTCTAAAACATAATACCAAGGAGGATTCGAATTATTTTCTACTGTATTTAAAACCCGATTAAAAGTTTGTATGCCTAAATTAATTGCAATAAAATCTTGACCGTAATAAGAAAATTGAAAACTATACCAAGCGATCACAGGACTCAATCCGAGTAAAATTAAACTAGCAAAACCAAAAGTAAATTTATGATTAGATTTAGTCTTTGGAGGTAGAGATTTTTGAGCTAAAAAATAAAAAATAAACGCGATCGAGCCTAATAATAATCCCAGCGCTACACCTTTAGTTAAACAAATTAATCCAATTCCTAAACCCACTCCCACCACATAATACCTAACAGTTTCTGTTCTATTTTTATTATCTGTCTCCTGCCTTCTATGCCCTGACTGCAATATTTTTAATAAACACCAAATCACCAAAGAAAAAAAACATGTAATCGCACCATCTAACATTGCCAATCTACCGTGCCTCACAACAGGAATTAATGTTAGATAAACCGCCGTTGCATAAATCGCTTCTAGACGACGCTCAAATACTTCTCGCCCAATGCAATAAAGCAAAGGAACAGTCAAAGCAGAGATCGTTGCCGTGGGGAATCTCGTACTCCATTCACTAACACCAAAATAACCATAAAATAAAGCAATCAAGTTATGAATTAAAGGTGGCTTATTCCAATAGGGAGTACCGTCAAGGTTTTGGGGATACAACCAAGTGTAACTATCAGGATTGGCACGCCAAATTTCCCGTGCCACAGTTGCCACAATCCCTTCATCCCAATCCCTTAAAGAAACTTCTCCCAAATTATAGGTATAGAGAAAAACAGCTGCGAGAAAAAATCCCCACAGCCACATGCGATCGCTTTTTAAGCGCAAATTTCTAAAATTCAACACGATTAAAATCGCCTTTGCGATTAGCTATAAGCTTTTAGCTATAGGATTTTAACTTGCATAGTGGATGAGTTAAAACGGAACAGATAAGGAAGAAGTAGTATTATTGCTTCCCCCCTCTGTCTCTGGCGGGCGAAGTTCTGTTAAAATTCACTTTCACTGCCATATCCACTAACTGCATTAGGATCGACATCTCTTTTAGAGCCTAGTAATTCTAATCTATCCACTTGAATCACTGGCGAAGAACGTTGTTTACCAGTATTGCGATCCTCCCAAGTTTCAATAACTAAAGAGCCTTTAATGCCGATTAAACTGCCTTTATGGACGTAATTTCCTGCTACTTCTGCAGTCTTGCCCCAGATTTTTAAGTTAAACCAGTCTGGTTTATCATTATTTCGAGTCGGACGATTTACCGCTAAAGGTAATCTACAAAGAACTTTTCCCGAATCAAAATATCTGATTTCTGGCTCAGAGCCAGCACGACCAACTAAATTAACTATATTAAGCCCCATGTTTAGTATTTTAGTACTTATATGACAACTTCACTCTAGCAGATCTTAATTCTAGCTTGTACAAATATCCAGTAATTAATGAGAAGATAATAAGTTTAGGTAACAATAAATTAAACATTCCATCTTGTATCGATAAAAATGTCCAAAACTTATACTGTTGAAATAAACCATCAGGGAACAACTAAGACAATTCAAGTTGCTGAAAACCAAACTATCTTAAATGCCGCTGCAGATGCTGATCTTGATTTACCCTTCTCTTGTAGTGCGGGAGTCTGTACAACTTGTGCTGCACAAATTATTGAGGGAGAGGTATCACAAACTGATGGGATGGGACTTTCTCCTGACTTGCAAGCAGAAGGTTATGCCTTATTATGTGTTGCTTATCCCCGTTCTGATATTAAGCTAGAGTCGAATAAGGAAGATGAAGTATATAGTAGACAATTTGCGCAACCTTCTTAGTTATTAACTTAATTATTAACTTGACTATTGTGAGTTAAAAAACGCGATCGCTTTTTTCAGGAATTTGCGATCTGCGAAGCAGATCGCTAAACAAGCCTAGAGAATCTATCGCAAAAGAATTGTCAGAGCGAAGTTAATTTAAAGAAATATAAATAAATTGAACTGTTAGGATTAATTTCCTACTATTGTGAAAAGTAATAGTATCGGGTGGTATCTTGGAATATTTGTGATGTCACTCCGATCAGAAATAATGACCGAATAACTATATTTCGTTATTCGAGTCTGTTTTCGCAATCGCTCGGTAAACATCCATGAATCTTCCTATTATTGTTGATGTAGTCATCAGCTTAGTATTTGTCTACCTGATCTTGAGTCTGCTCGCCGCAGAAATTCAAGAGCTGATCGCAACCATATTTCAGTGGCGAGCCAAACATTTAAAAGAGTCTATTATTAACCTATTATCGGGAGATACAACCTCCGAAAATAGTATTGTACAATCTCAAAAACTAGCCCAACAACTCTATTCACATCCTCTACTAAATAGTGTCAATCAAGAGGCAAGAGGTCTATTTGCTATTCTATTTCGCAGAATTACTTGGATATTTTCCTCTGGCTATCAAGTAATTTTGGGCAAGGATAATAATTTAGGTGAGCGAAAAACAGCTCCTTCTTATATCGCGCCAGAAACATTTGCCACAGCACTCCTCGAACAATTGGGCGTCATAAAATATGCCGAAAGACTCTATGAAGTAAAGTTTCATAAGTTTCAAGATCTAGTTATTGGCAAATTAACGGAACCCAATGGGCAACAAGAAGAAGCAATTAAGGAACTGCAACAAGAATTTGCGAAGATCACAGATCAGTTTGATCGCAAGACAATCACCCTCGAAACTGCTATTAATAACACTTCATTGGAGGTTAAAAGCTATATTGAAAAAATGCCCGATCCAGACCTAAAAAAAAAGTTAAGAACATGGCAGGAAATTTTCTTTGGGGCCAAAAATGAATTAGCAACTATAAATGGTGGGATTAAGCCGACTCTTCAAGAAATCACCGATTCAATGAATACGGCAAGTCGCACTTATCAGGAGTATCGCCAAGAATTAAATAAATACAAAAAAGAACGGAATCAAGAGGCAGCAGAAGAACTAGAAAAGTTTCTCCGTTTCCTGCACCAGAGCCTTGATGGACTGTCCCCAGGTCTAAATAAACTTTTAGGAGAAGACAACTCAGATTTTATTAAAGTAGAGCAATCAGATTCTAAGTCTAAAGATCCGAAAATTCCTTTATATCAGGTAGATGACAAGATTACAGACAAAATTAGTGATTCTTTAGCAGAATTCAAGCATAATAATGCGGAGCATAAACAAAAAATAACCAGATTAGAAGCATTTCAAGAAGGATTTTTAGGTCAGGATCGAGTTCTAAAATCGAAAGAGACTTGCATCATATTTCAGACAATATCTATTATTATAGTCTTCGTTTTATTTACCCTTTGGTTGTTGACTTCCAAACCTATATGGATTGCTGGATATACAGGCGGTATTTTTTTATTGGTTCTTTGGCTACTGGGTTTTCCGATTGTAATCTTATGGCTTCTTAAAAAACTTTTCAAGAGTAATTCAGCACAGGATTCTATAGGGAGGGAAACCCTAGCTAGACTTCTTGATCGCTACTTGATAGTATTTCAAAGTGATCCAGATAGTTCTACCGATTCAGATGCGTTTCAGACAGCTTTGAACGAATATTTGAAAAAGGTAGAGGCTAGAGTAACCAAATTAACAGAAACTAAGAATGGAGCAAAAGCTCAATCTAATCAAGACAAGTTAGAAGAAGAAATTCGAGACTTAGGACGTAGTTTTCGTCGCTATCATCAGCGGCTTGTGCTAGACTTTGCTGATGTTGATTTACCCTTTATTCCCTCATCGGTTAAAGAAAATATTTCCTTGCTAGCCAAAAAATCAAAGTTCAAAGCCGATAAACTGGAAAATCAAATTACTCAACTTGGTCAAGAAGTTGGCAAATGGTTTGATGATTCAATGGAGCGCTCTGTAGGTGTCTATAAGCGTAATGCCAAAGGAATTTCAATCTTAATTGGTTTCCTAATTGCAGTCATTACTAATGCCAACTCGATCTATATGATTGATCGCCTTTCTTTCGATCAAGAATTGCGGCAAGTTATGATTTCATCAAGTGAGCAACTAATTTCTGAAGTAGAACCTTCAGAAAGCTTAACTAAAGCAGAAATTCGGGAACTTAACCAAAAATACGCTGATATTTTCCACAATATTAATTTACCGATTGGGTGGGATGTTGTTCTATTCTCTCATCAGGTTGGTTGCGAAATTTCTCTATCTCAAAAGCCTGAAAGCAATTCTCAAAAGCAGGATGACACAAATGTCTCCCCAGATCTAGATTCTACAAGCGCTTCCCAAGAAGATCAGTCCCAAATACCTTCAGAAGCTAAGAAGGATGGCGACAATTTAACCTGGAAGCAACTTTTTGACTACTGTCTGCCAAATAATCAAGAAAATAAACCAGACAATTATTTTGTTCCGACATCAATCATGCTCATCTTTTTGACCAATCACAAGTATTGGTTAGCCTGCACTTTTATCATTGGCTGGTTACTTACAGGTTTTGCGATCGCAATGGGAGCATCATTTTGGTTTGATCTACTAGGCAAATTAGTTAATGTTCGTAACACTGGAGTTAAACAACCTACTGGAGTTCAAAAATCCTCAGCTAGTCAGTCCACCACAACCACAAGTAGTTCTCAGTGATTGAGATTATATGATCAATAACGCAATATATTTATTAGCCTTAATTTTCGCGATAGCAGGAATAACCTTAGGGTTTATTACTTCAAGTTGGCTCATTCTTCCTATAATACTAATTGCTATCGGAGTTGTAATCACTATTATTAATTTAATTGTAGCCAGTAAAAAAAAACAAACTTTTTGGCAAAAACGTTCAACTGAAGCCGGCATAAATGCTTTGATTAGTACAGTAGCAATCTTGATAATTGTGGGGTTAATTAATTCTATTGTTGCCAATAAGAATTTGCGTTTTGATATAACAGAAAATCAACTTTTTACTCTAGCACCGCAATCACAAGAAATTATCCAAAATTTAGAACACCCTTTAAAAGTTTGGGTATTTGATAGTAATATAGATTTAGCAACAATTACATTATTAGAAAATTATCGTAATTACGGTAATAATTTTCAGTTTGAAGTTGTAGATCCAGAAATTGAAATTGGATTAGCCAAACAATTTGGAGTTCAATCTCCCAGAGGAGTGGCTGAAGTTTATTTAGAAAGTCAAGATCAGAAAAAACTAGTTGCAACCATCAATAAAAATCAAGGCCAAACTCTTTCAGAAGTCCAACTAACTAATGCCATTGCCAAACTTAAAAGAGGTCGTAATCCTTATATTTATTTTCTCCAGGGACATGGGGAACCAGAATTAGATCAGGTTGAAGGAGGGTTTACTCAGGCAATTACCGAATTAGAAGCTCGAGGTTATTCAGTGGCACCTTTAAACCTCGCTACTAGTAAGAAAATTCCTGATAATGCAGACCTAATTGCGATCGCCAAACCCCTAAGAAAACTATTACCGCAAGAAGTTACTGCTCTACAAAATTATCTTAATGATGGGGGCACTCTCTTACTAATGTTACTTCCCAATAACGATTCTGGTTTGACCCCTATTTTAGACAGCTATGGTATTAAATTAGATAATCGTTTAATTATTGATGTCTCTAATCAAGAGAGTATTATCAACTTTGGTTATGGAGTATCTTTAATTACGAATTATGGAGACCACCCGATTACTAAAAATTTTGGTAACGGTCTGGCGTTTTTTCCTGAATCTCGTCCTTTAAAAATTATTGAACAAGAAAATATTGAAGCAGTTCCATTTATTATTAGTAGTGAAAATACTTGGGCAGAAAGTAATTTGGCTACAGAAGAAATTACCTTCAATAGTCAAGAAGATCTTCCTGGCCCTTTAAATATCGCGATCGCCCTCACTAGTAAGAGCTCAGAATCTGATTCTAAAATGGTTATTTTTGGGAGTGGCACATTTGCTACGGATGGCTGGTTTCAGCAACAGTTAAATGGTGATATTTTTCTTAATTCTGTTGCTTGGTTAACTGGAGAAGAAGAGCAAATACTTTCAATTCGCCCCAGAGAACAAACCAACCGTCGTATTAATTTATCCCCTCTACAAGCAGGATTTATTAGTTGGATGGCAATGAGAATTATGCCATTATTAAGTTTTATAATCGCAGGTATTATTTGGTGGCAAAGAAGATAATTATCATGAGGAATAAAAACTTACACTTAGTTCTAATTCTCTGCCCGCTAAAATAGCACAATAAAATGGGAGATGTTACCTTAAAGAAGATTAAATATTATTAATCTTAGCACAAGGCTTAATTCAATCTCCCTCTCATTAAGCCTGTTCTAGTGAGAGTGATCGCACTTGGTCAATTTAGTATAATAAGCGAACCACAACTTCCTCATCTTATCCATAGCGTTCATTTAGTAAATTGCCACTAGGGCTAAAAGCTAATAGCTTTTTTTGTAAAAAATGATCTAAGGTAGAAATGTAGCAGTCCTCAAACTCACAAAGTACGTTTATTTTCTTTAGCCTTTCCCCTTTAATCAAACATACCAAGATATATCTAATTGAACCAAGAATTGCTATATTCTATACCTTAACTAACACTGACATTATGACTCCAAATCCCCAGATTATGGACTCAATCGATAATTTACATTATCGTGTTACTGTAGGTGATGTTGCAGCACAAACAGGATTAAAACTCAATGTAACTCAAAATGAATTATTGGCTTTAGCAGCGGACGCGGATGGAAATTTACAGGTTGCCGAGTCAGGAGATATTGTCTATTGTTTCCCTAAAAATTTTCGGGCTGTTCTGCGTAACAAATATTGGCAACTAAGATTGCAACAATGGTGGTCAAAAGTTTGGCAAGTTTTATTTTATCTGATTCGGATTTCCTTTGGCGTTGTCCTGATTACATCCATTGTTTTAATGCTGATTGCAATCTCGATTATGGTAATTTCTTTTAGTTACAGTTCTAGTAGCGATAACCAAAGAAATAGTAGTGATCGTGGAGGGGGAGGTGGTTTAATTCTCCTTTATCGTCTCTGGTCTTTTTCTAATTTTTTACAGTGGTTTCAACCTGAGTATACCCCACGTAATTATCAATTAAGACAAAATGTTAACAATGACAATAGTATGAGTTTTCTAGAATCAGTTTATTCTTTTCTCTTTGGAGATGGTAATCCTAATGCTGATCTAGAAGAAACTCGTAATTCAACTATTGGTCAATTAATTAAAAATAACAAAGGGTCAGTTGTCGCAGAACAAATTGCTCCTTTTGTAGATAAAACTGATCCTAGTGAAGATTTTATGCTGCCTATTCTGATCAGATTTAATGGTCAGCCAGAAGTATCTCCTCAGGGGGAACTGATCTATTATTTCCCTGAACTACAAATAACAGCAAATCAAAGAAACAAAAGTTCTCTTCCGGATTTTCTTAAAGAAGAATTTTGGCGTTTTAGTCAAGCTAGTAGCAAGCAAATTTTATTAGCTATAGGTTTAGGCGCAGTGAATTTAATTTTAGCCTTGATGCTAAACTCGCTACTTCAGTATGGAATTAGTAATGCTTTTATTGCTTTTATTAGTTCAATTTATGGAATTTTATTAGGATATGGCATTGCCTTTCTTCTCATACCCTTACTACGTTACTTTTGGATTCAAGGACGTAATGAAAAAATAACTATTCGCAATCAATCTCGCCAAGAAAAAGCGATCGCCCTGCAAAATATAGAGCATTCTTTGCAAGAAAAAATTACCTATGCTAGAAAATTTGCTCAACAAAAAATCATTAGCGAACAAGATTTAGTCTACACGACAGAAACAGATCTCTTAGATCAAGAAATTAGTAACACAGAAAAAATAGATCGTGAGTGGGAAGAAAGATTATTGTCTAATTCCGATGATGCCAAATAAAATTATTGTCCAAAGTAGTAGCCAACTTGAGTAAGTTCAACTATTCTTCCTCAAATCTGTTCTGGATCAATCCCCATCTCCCGTAACCTTGCTGCTAATAAATAATAGTTGTTTACTCCAAAGCAATTGTAAAACAACAACTGCCGACTCATCTCAGCTCGTCTATTTCCTGGCGAAAGAATTTCAAACACGACTTAGTGAAACTGCTTAGTGTTATCTGCCATTGGTTTGCCATCACTGTCTGGATAGATGAGCGCTGGCTGAGAGGTTGACTCTAGCTATACCATCGTCTTAACCTTTTTTACTGCCGTAATGATAGGTTAGCATGGCGGCACGGTTATTGTCAGAGAGACCGCCCTAAAGGATATGCGCTTGCGGAGCTCTACCCGAAGGGTCTGCTCTACCCGAAGGGGCAGCGGTATGCTTTAGCGCTAGCTTCGCGTCGCGCACCAAGAGAAGACGGAGTACCGCTGACTTTCAAAAAAATTGGTTGGTTAAGAAAATTTCGAACATCACAATTAGGGGAATAATAATGTTGTTGTGCTCGATTGTTCTGTCACTCATTGGTATAATTTTTTTCATCATGGTATTCGCTGCGAAACTCTATCGTTTCCTCTAGTGCCTAATGTTTATCGAGAGTGTAAGTTTGAGATTGAGGTTAAACAAGAATGACTTTTGTCAGGAACGAGGAGCAAAGAACCAGAAAAAATTTAGTAACTATTAACAGCAAGCCCCTAATTATTACTTACTAATTTTCAACTATTAATTATCAATGAAAACTATTTTACTCGCGATCGCGTTTCTCTTAACCCTAGGAAGCAACTCTAGTAGAGCCTTACCTCCACCAGAAGATATTCCCGAAGAAATTCTACGTACCGAAATCATCCTTAGCGGAAGGTCGCCGATAGACGGCATAGCCTTAAGTCCGGCTGAATATGCCGAACTACAAGCTCGATTACAAGAGAGAGGCTTTGAACCAGATCTCAATCCTGATGTCAAACAAATTATTTTCTTACTACAAGTGCGCAAAATGATCAAAACTTTTACAGGCATCACGATTAACCCCTAATACTAATGCCTGATCCCCAAGCGATGGTGAAGGCTTTCGCCAGCTATTAATCAAGTGACCTCTCCCGACGCTGATGCTGCGCATACAGCGCGGGCTTCCATACTTCACAATATGGACTTCCTGGTTATTTCCTATCTCTAGGTTTT
>JASJDR010000253.1 GCA_030065615.1 Xenococcus sp. MO_188.B8
GTCTTCGAGAGGTCGCGCATTCTGAAGCTTCTTCAGAATGATTTGAGCGACCGTCGGCATCGAACCTCTCGACTCACGCGACTTTCATCCCTATTCCCTGAAGGGAATGGGAATTCCCGTCGCTTTCTTTAATTTGTTTCTCTAGTTCAAATTAACTAAATTATATGGGGAATTTTAACAGCAAGATCTACCACCAGTTAATTTCCTAGAGTTTGATCCCGTACAATGGAAAAAGGAACTCTCGAATCGGCATAGCCAAGAATCTAAACTAGAGTTTTGTGCCGTCAAAATTTCTCTTAAGGGTAGATAGTGATGAAAATATTACTAATTCATGGTCTTAGTAGAACACCCTTATCGTTGCTTCGTCTTGAATGGTATTTACAACAAAAAGGATGGGCAACGGAGCATTTTGGCTACATAGCCTTTGCCGAACCCTTTGCCCACATTGTTGCTCGCCTGAGAGTGCGTCTTCAGGGATTAGCCAGTCAAGGTGCTTACGGAATTGTTGCCCATTCTCTCGGTGGATTATTGACGCGGGCAGCTCTGGGATTAGGTACCATTGAATGGCCGCAACATATTGTCATGTTAGGGACACCGAATCAACCACCACGCCTGGCAACCTATGCTTGGCGATTGCTACCTTTTAGATGGTGGACAGGGCAGTGCGGATTCAACTTAACTAGTCCCGCTTTCTTTGCCTCGCTGCCAGCAATTGAATCGCCCTACACGATTGTAGCGGGGACTGGAGGGCCAAGAGGTTCATGGAGTCCGTTTGGCGATGAACTCAATGATGGGATTGTCGCCCTAAGTGAAACTCGGTTATCCCATCAAGATCGCATAGTTCAACTACCAGTTATGCATAGCTTTATGATGAATGACTCTAATGTCCAAAAGACAGTGCGGCAAGCCTTATCTTTTGAAGTCTAAGCAAGAAATTAATCGGGTTTCAATTTAGAAACAACAGGACCCGAAACCAGCCCCTTCTTCTTCCTGAACTAAGCGATCTAGTTCTTGTTGCATTCGATCGCAAACTCGATGATAGCAATGTTTGACATATTCGCGATCGCATGTATAGAAAAAACCTGCGGAATGTCGGTTCTATTGCCCCGCAGCAAATATCTGTTCTGCTGTCAGGGTCAATTCGGGAAAAGCAGAAGAAATGATACGATTGTTACCTCGAAACTGCTGAACCTGATACTCTCCGTCAATTAACTGATAAACCGAAACCGTTGGCTGTTTGGGCGAGCCAATATAGCGCCTGCCTCCTAATCCCAGATAATCTACGATCCAATATTCGGGAATCTGCAACGCCTCATAATCAATAAACTTATGCCCATAGTCGTCTCGCCAATTGGTACTTACTACCTCAATTACAACCTTTACTGATTTTCCCTCTGTAATCGTAGAGCGTTTTTTCCATAGTGGTTCCTCATTTAACGCCAGCTGGTCTAAAACAATTACGTCAGGGTTATAGCCCGATTTATCCGTATCTATAGGTTTGATGATCGCCTGTCGGGGAATGATATAAGGCAACGCTAACCTGTCAATTTCAACTCCTAGTTTGACCCCTAGAAAACCCCCGACTTGCTCATGAGTCCCAGTTGGTTGCATCTCAATGACTACTCCATTCCACAATTCATAGCGACCATAGCCATCTGGACACCAGTCTAGAAACTCTTCTAAGGTTTTCAGTTGAAGAAGCGCTTGAACCATTATCCTTAAGCTCCCATATCTGCGTCACTTTCCAGTATAGTCTAGCTAGGGGTTTCATGCTCTTCAAATAGTCGATCCAATTCTTGTTGCATCCGATCACAAACTTTACGATAGCAATGTTTGACATATTCGCGATCGCGTGATACTGACTCACCATATCGTTCGAAGACAATAGGCGGGCAGACCCGAGTGTGTAATTTAATCGGCAGGGGAATATTCGGCAGAGGACCAAAGGCAATGCCCCAAGGCAAACCCAGATAAATGGGAAATACCCCAGGATCGATATTGCCTAACCAGGGCATGCCCAACTTATGTAATTGTTGCAGTTGAGGATAAATATCTGCCAGTACAATCAGGGTAGAATGGGCTCCATAGGAAATAAAAGGGATAATCGGCACTTCTTCCTGCAAAGCTAGTTTGACAAATCCCTGATGACCATGAAAATAGATAAGATTTCGCATATAGTGGGGACGAAACACATCTTGAGCTCCTCCCGGATAGATTAAAACAGCGGCACCTCGCCGCAGCGCTGCCCTCGCCAGATTGGGATGGGTTTGAATGGTACCAACTTGTGTTGCCAAACGAGCTAGACCTGGTAAAACTTGCCAAATTTTTGGTTCCATTAAGGCATAGGCTAAGCGGTTAGTACCAAATTTTCGGAACCAATCATAGGTCATCATGATGGTATCAGGAGCTGCTAATCCGCCATTATGGGAACCAATCAAAAGCAGTTTTCCTGTGGAGGGAATATTTTCCCATCCATCGGTTTGCACCCGAAAATAATATTGATACACCCAGCCAATAAAAGGCAGCAGTTCTTCAATTATCTGTGGCTCTCGATCGTCTAATGACCAACCAGTGAGAGTGTTGGGGGCAGCCAAAGATGCTTTAAGATATAAATCTGCATAAATTCTCGCAGATTGGAACACGGATACAAGAGTTTGGGGTTGTCGATAGTTCATTAATTGACCACTGACCTGACGATACTCTTTTAATCAAGAGTTGAAAATATTCTTATTCTATCCTTTATTGAGCGATCGCTGAAAGCATCGAATAAATCCTGGTAAAAATCTCCCCCTCTATTGTGAAAATGGGAAAACTGGTCAGGCAATCGCCAAAAAGTTATGCCCTAGTTTTTCTCTTATATTATTTAGGATTACTATATCAGTAAAATTTTAAAATTTATCAAGAAAAATAATGTTTTTTTTGATGAATTTCACTAAATAAACTTAAAATAGAAATTTCTTAATTTTCCTAACATAATCAGTAACCAGTAACTAGTAACCAATAACTAACTATGACTTCATCTGTTCTCGACGTTCGTAACCTCAAAATACAATTTACTACTGAAGAGCAAACTGTCGTTGCTGTAGACAATCTCACCTTTGAACTCAAGAAAGGGGAAAAATTAGGAATTGTTGGGGAATCGGGTTCGGGAAAATCGGTGACTTCTTTGGGGATTATGGGCTTAGTTCCTACACCGGGGAAAGTTACCCAAGGAGAAATCTGGTTTAAGCAAACAGAAAAGTCTCCTGTTGAATTGACTAGTCTTAAAGAAGATCAGAGAAGAAAATACCGTGGGGGAGAGATCGCAATGATCTTTCAAGAACCCATGAGTGCTTTGAATCCTGTCTATAATATTGGGTTTCAAATTACTGAAGCAATTCTTTTGCATCAAAATGTTTCCCAGATAGAAGCGGAAAGAAAAGCCATCTCGCTATTACAAGAGGTAAAGTTACTGCCTAGTGATCAACAGTTACGGGAAGATTACATCGCTGAAACTGGGGAAGCAAGCGATCGCATAATTACCCGTCATCTTAACGAGCAAAAACGAGAAATGCTGAAACGATTTCCCCATCAGCTTTCTGGGGGGCAGTTACAACGGATAACTATTGCGATGGCGATTTCCTGTAATCCGACGGTGTTAATTGCTGATGAACCCACAACCGCCTTAGATGTAACGGTACAGGCGACGATTTTAGAGCTGTTACGGGAGTTATGCAGTAAACGGGGAATGTCGCTAATTTTTATTACCCATGATTTGGGAGTGATTGCCGAATTAGTCGATAAGGTTGCGGTTATGTACCAAGGGAAGGTAGTCGAAGCAGGAGATATTAAAGAAATTTTTTCCTATCCCAATCATCCCTACACTAAGGGTTTATTAGCTTGTCGTCCTCGTTTGGATCGCAAGTTACAAGTTTTGCCTACGGTAGCCGATTTTATGGAAGTAGAAAAAGGGAGTGAGGGAGAGCTTGTAATTAAAGAAAAAATGGCGGATTTATCTGTGATTGAAACAGATATTGTTACCCCAGAAGAACAGAAAGCTAGACTATCTAAGTTATTAAAAGATCAGCCATTAATCTCGATTAAAAATCTTAAGGTTGGTTTTCCCGTCAAAGGAATGTTTGGACAAACCCAACGACATTTTATGGCAGTAAATGATGTTTCTTTTGATGTTTATCCTGGGGAAACTTTGGGCTTAGTAGGGGAATCTGGTTGTGGCAAGTCTACTTTAGCTCGAACTATTTTAAGGCTAATTCCGGCGATGTCAGGAAAAATTATGTTTCGAGGAGCTAATATTGCCGATATACCCTTAGGCGATCAGAAATTAAGAGCTTTGCGTCGAGAAATGCAAATCATTTTCCAAAATCCTTACAATTCCCTGAATCCGCGTATGACTATTGGTAACGCGATCGCAGAACCAATGTTAGTACATAAAACTGGAGGAAATGGACGTAAGCGCAAGGAAAGAGTAGCTTATCTCTTGGAAAGAGTCGGTTTAGATCCAAATTGGATGAATCGCTATCCCCATGAGTTTTCTGGAGGACAAAGACAAAGAGTCTGTATTGCTCGGGCTTTAGCTTTGCAACCCCAATTTATTATTTGCGATGAATCGGTTTCGGCATTAGATGTTTCGGTGCAAGCACAAGTATTAAATCTACTCAAAGAATTACAAGCAGAATTTGGTTTAACTTATATCTTTATTTCCCATGATTTGAGTGTGGTGAAGTTCATGAGCGATCGCATTGTGGTGATGAATAAGGGTAAAATTGAAGAAATCGATACTGCAGAAGAGATTTATCAAAATCCTAAAACTGAATATACTCGTCAATTAATTGCTTCGATTCCCACAGGTGAATTTGTTGATAAGTAATGAGTAATGAGTAATGAGTAATAAGTAATGAGTTGTATTTCTATACTTTAGTTTTGAATCTACAGATTTTCCGTAGGTTGGGTAGAACGAAGTGAAACCCAACATGGACAATCGTTTTGTGGGGTTTCACTAATGAAGTTAGATGAGTACATAAAAATTTACCTTAAATGTTTTCTAAAATGTAGTTTGATCTAAAATTTTTATAAATACTCCCCGATACTTCTTTTTCAGATAAGCCTGTGAGTGAACAAACTCCACCTCCACAAGATCCTAACGACAAAATATCGCAACCACAACGTGTTGTTAACATTTTCCGAGGTAATTACAACGAAAGTATCGGCGGAGATTATTTTCAAAATCCAACGTATATCTTAAACGAATGGCTTAGTAAACTACTAGGTCAAGATTTAGAAGCAGAAAGTAATCGCATTCTCGAAAAACTACTTAAAGCAGTTAGAACGTAAGTTAGAGGAAGATTAAGAGGAGTATTACAACAGGATTCATTACAGATAAATCAATATCTTGAATTATCTTTCCAAGAGCAAGGAGAAGAAGTAGGAAGGAATATACAAAGTAAAGTTTTCGAATTACCACCACAAACTAATGTTATTGAAGTCTTTGAACATGAAGATGTGGATGGAAGACTACTAATTTTAGGAGAGCCTGGATTGGGAAAAACTACTAGCTTATTAAAATTAGCAGCCGAATTAATTACTCAAGCGAAACAAGATTCAAATAAACCGATACCAGTTATCTTTGAACTTTCAACCTGGAAAAAAAATCAGCAAACTATTGAGCAATGGTTAGTTGAACAACTAAAAGATAATTACAGTATTGATTTTAAAGTTAGCCAAAAATGGCTCAAAAAAAATCGAATCTTACCTTTATTAGATGGCTTGGACGAGTTGGGTTTAGAACGTCAGCGATTGGCAATTGATAAAATCAACCAATATTTACAGCAAGATACTGATCGTCAATTAGTAGTCTGTTGTCGTGGAGAAGAATATAAACAAGGACAAGTCAAACTAGATAAATTACGAGGAGGATATTATCTACAACAGCCAACAGAATCAGATATTAGAGATTATCTAGAAAGACTCAATCAACAAGATTTGTGGCAGAAGATAGAGGATAATCCAGAAATGAGGGAATTAGCACAAAAACCCTTGTTTTTGAATTTAATGATGACAGCCTTTCAAGGGGAAGCAATTGTTAGTGAATCACAATTATTTACCAAATATATAGAAGAACAATTAAGACGACCTCTCAATTCTCAAAAATATCCTCAAGGGAAAGCACCTTATAGCGATCGAGATACTAAGAAATGGTTAACCTATTTAGCAGGACAATTAGAAGCGGATAACCTAACAGTATTTCTAATTGAAAAGATGCAACCTTATTGGTTAAATACAGGGATAGAGAGAAGGGTATTTAGGCTGATTTTAGGGCTGATTTTTGGGCTAATTATAGGGCTAATTTTTAGGCTGATTTTAGGGCTGATTTTTGGGCTAATTATAGGGCTGATTATAGGGCTGATTTTATGGGAATTCAAAAAATATGAAATACAAGGTATCGAAATTACTTTGGAATGTTCCTAGTGTTTGCTTGGGTGTATATCGCCTTATCAATTATTAATTAATTAACTCAAAGTATAGTCATTTTATATAATCCTTGTGAGCTGTGAATTTCTCACTTCCAAAATACGCCCCGAACCTATAAAAATAGAGGCTTGAGCAATATTGAAATTTAGATTATTTTGTTCAGATGTATTTTTTTCTGCCGTCCAAAATGAAATAAGAGATTTAGCACAACCGTCTCCCTTACGGGTGAGCGAAATTTACGGTGGCAAAAATTAGTTTTCGCGTTGTTTAAGTCATAGGTATTTACCCATTACTTATTACTCATTACTCAAAACGTTTTTATTTTTTAAATCCCACACCTTTTTTCGTTCACCTCTCCCTCACAAGCAAGAAGATAGCGCAAAGCGCGTGCTTTGCGGCGTAGTACCCATAATTCTCACAAATCAAATAGGATTGCGATAACTCTTACCTTTTACTTTATCGTTAATCTTTCATCCTTTAACTAAGACTCCTGGCTCTTTCTGGATCGGGACAATATCCATAATATCCGTCCTGGCACAATATTCGATATCTGCATCACAATCTAAATTCAAAAGTCTTTGTCCATGACTACATTGACGGAAAATTTCCAATAGATTATCTTGCCATTGATGATAAAGAGCCAGCGCACCAATCACCTCATCATTACCCATAATTTCTAATAGTGAAATGCCGATTTGTTGCAAAATAGAATCGACAATTGCCCCAGCACAAGCGGTATCTTCTACAGAATAAGCCCCTTGCCAACCAGAGCCGACTAACCAAACTGTTTCTGGTCGTTTGTCTAACAAATAATTAACTACAGCTTGACGATTTATCTGAGCAGCAGCGATAACAGTATCAGCTTGTTCTACTCTTTGAAGCGCACGAGTGCCGTTAGTTGTAGTCAAGAATAATCTTTTTTGATTTACTACGTCGGTAGTGCAATTGAGAGGAGAATTTCCCATATCAAAACCTTCTACCTTTTGACCTCCCCTTTCTCCTGCGCGCAACCGTTTTTCTGGTAGCCATTGAGCAGATTTTTCCATGAGTAAATCAATATCACTAAAAGCTTGTACTGCTTCTGCTCCAGCATTGAGAGCAGTAGCAATTGTAGTGGTCGCTCGTAACACATCGATTACGACTGCACAATCGGGAAGATTATTACTAGGAGTATCTTCGGGCGTATGGTAAATAAATAATTTCACTTAATTTAATGGAATATAAATAAAATCTAAACTAACTCTCGCAATTATACGTTATTTCGTAACTATTGCTAAGCAACTTTCAACAAGTTTGACACGTCTTAAAAATCATTCCCCTCACACATCTTTTATTTTTAGAGAATCATGGTTAGGTCAAGTATCCAGTCAAAAGATATCATAACTCCTAATGGTCAAAAATTAACTTTACTCCTAGGTGCTATTGTGCCGTTATCCTTGAGTTTATTACTTTGCCCCAATTCTACTATCGCTCAAGAAATTGTCAACTCAAATCATCTTAAACAACAGGTTTCTGACATAGGTAAGAATATCATTTATGTCGATCCTTATAAGGGAAATAATAATGCGCAAGGCGATCAAAGTTCTCCGCTGAAAACTATCACTCAAGCTTTAAAAATTGCCCAACCTGATACAGTTATTGCTCTAGCTTCAGGAACTTATAGTGAAGATACAGGAGAAACTTTTCCCCTAATTATTAAAGAAAAGATTACTCTTCAAGGAACTGCGGTCGCCCAAGGTAGCAATATTATTCTTAAAGGGGGTGGAGATTTTATTAGTCCTACAGGTGCTGGGCAAAATGTCGCGATCGCAGTCATTAAAAATGAGGTAACTATTACAGGCATAACTGTTACTAATCCGCACACAAGAGGACATGGTATTTGGATCGAATCTGCTAACCCCACTATCAGCTACAATAGCTTTATTAGTAATGGCAATACTGGAGTTTCTGTCAATGGTAAGAGTGAGCCGATTATTGAGCATAATTATTTCTTTAATAATTTAGGGAATGGCTTGCTAGTTTATGGCAGATCTCAACCTCAAGTAAGTAATAATCTTTTTGAGAGAACTGGCTATGGCGTAAGTATTGTCAAAAATGCGGCTATAACCCTAAAAGCAAATAAATTTAAAGGTAATAGAATTGGAGTAATTTTTGAAGGCAATTCCCAGGGAATTTTGCGTAATAATACAATCGCTAGCTCCTTAGACTATGGTTTAGTTGCGATCGCGAATTCCCGAGTTGATCTGGGTACAAATGAACAATCTGGAGGTAATATTTTCCGGAGTAACGGTAAATTAGATATTCAAAATATTACCAAAAATTCTATAGTTGCTGTCGGCACGCAGACTCAAGGAAAAACAGCAGGAATGATCGATTTTGATGGTACAACTGAGTCTTTGGTAGCAATTAACTCGACAATTCCTAACCAAGAACCTTCTAGTATTAGCATAAGTCGCTCTCGTCTTCGAGAAATTCCCTTGACTCCTGCTGTAACAGAGCGTCCTTCTAATACTGTTACTCCTGTTACTCAAAGCAGTGCTACTTCAAATTCTGCCATCACTAGTAGCGAAACTTTACCGCCACCACCATCTCTAACTAGTCCTAATAATTCTGCTAGTAACAATAATAATGCGATCAATAATTATCGAGCCCCTAAATTGAATAATGAAGCCACAGAACTAGTCTTTTCTGCTCCTACTAGCAATTCTGCTGAGAACAATTTGGGCAATAATTCTCTTCCGGCACCTAATATGAATCCACCGACATCTTCTTTAAACAATTCCAATATTGATAGTTTAGGAGATGTCGTCTCTTGGTCAAATGCTGCTCCGACAGTAAGATATCGGGTATTAGTAGAAACTTCTAATAGTCGGCAACAAGCACAAGTGCGATCGCTTTTTCCTGATGCTTTTCGGACAGTTTATCAAGGTAAAACCATGCTTCAAGTTGGTGCTTTTAGTCAACGTAGTAAAGCAGAAACAGCTTCCCGTTCTTTGGCTAATATTGGGTTAAATTTCCATATTTTGGAATAATTTTTTTTCTAGATTATTCAGTAAAGCTTCAATTTAGCGATCGCTCAGTTTGGTTTCTTCAATTCGAGGAGATAAGCCAATACTCTCTATAGTTATCACTTTTTTTAATGCTGCCAGACGTTCTGAAGCTAAAGTTATACCAATTCGAATAAAGAATATAACAGATAATGTAGGGGTTTGGCAGTGCCAAACCCCTACCTAAATTGTATGTGTCGCCAACATTATTTAATTTGGTATTACTAAAGCTCGCCATAGCCTCTTAAAATAATAAATTTTAGCGATTACATTGAAGATTTCAGGGTATATCTCAAGTGTCTTTGGAGCTTCCAAGAAATTACTGCTTCCAAAATCTATTGCAAACCTTAGTTATATAGGATGGAAGTAGACTGTTTTTTTATTTGAAATCCCTTGAGCTCTACAGGCGCTATCCTGACATCCTCCCGACACCAACCCCTACGAGGTATGGTGCGGGGTTCCCAATTCAACCACCAAACTTACCCAACAAGCTCTCACTTATTGCACAGAGGTTCAAATGTCCTTGGGCGTACCGGACACTTGCTTCAAGTCGGGAAACCCGCCCAACGCAGTGTCCTTAATTCGGGAGTGCCCCTCCCTACTCATTATTTTCAATCCTTTTGCCAACAGATTGCGGCTGGCGTTCTCATCCCTGTCGAGGATACATCCACAGTCGCAAACGTGAGTTCTGGTGGACAAAGATTTTTTGACAATTTGATGACAAGCACTACATTCTTGACTGGTGTACTGCGGTGGAACAGCAATGACAATTTTGCCGAATACCTGCCCGTAGTATTCCAGCCATTCAAAGAATTGTCGCCATGCTGCGTCACTAATGCTTTTAGCTAGGCGATGATTCTTGACCATGTTACGCACCTTCAACGCCTCGAACACCACCAAATCGTTAGATTTGACCACGCATCTTGCCAATTTCACGGCAAAATCTTTACGCTGGCGCGAGACTTTTAAGTGCTTTCTTCCCAGTTTGTTAGTCGCCTTTCTCCGTTTGTTAGAGCCTTTTTGCTTTCTACTAACACTACGCTGAAGGCGTTTCAGAGCTTTTTCCGACTTTCTCAGGTGACGAGGGTTTTCCACCTTGTTATACTAAATCCGATTGTCAAAACCAACTTATAATATGAAAGATTTATATCCACCAAATTAATGCCAAGAAAAGCTCATTTAGCCAAACATTATAGTTCTAATGAACTGAAGAACAAGTACTTAAAAAGC
>JASJDR010000254.1 GCA_030065615.1 Xenococcus sp. MO_188.B8
AGAGGGGAACAATACCCTCTAGTAAGGCAGTTTTGCCACTACCTACAGGCCCACCAATTCCCAGTCTGGCTGCTGTTGGCATAATTTAATCTCCCGATCTTAGTTTTCTTTGACTGACGAGCGACCCTGCTGCCCTAAAGGATACACCTTCGGATAAGGTTTCCTCAGCAAGCGGTGCGACCCTGGTCGGGTTCCCCGACCTAAGGAACGCGCACCAAGAGAAGGAACGCGCGAGTTTGTTGTTCTTGTCTAGATACGTCGGGATGAAGCAAGAATCCCTCGATGTTCAGCGACGGGAGTGTCAAATTTGCCAAGATTTATATAGTCTTTGCCACAATCCGGTAACCGTCTTTTTGACCTCATTTTGGAAGTCCCAGCGCTGAAAAGCTCGTTCATATTCTTCCCCTTGAAGATTAAACGTTTGCCAGGCATTCAGCGCTATAGCTAAACTCCAAAGTAAGAGGATAAAAATAGACCAGGGTGCAAAATTTAGGACAAAAAAGTTAATAGCTACGAGAAAAACATTGATAATTACATACTTCACTACCTTATGTTTGAAGCGCTCATAACGATAGCGGTCAAAGGCATAATGCTTTTGTTGAATAGTTTTGAGTTGCAACCAATCCGTTTCTGCGGCTTGTATGGTTTGGGGATCGAGATTTAGTTCTTCGGCAATTTCCCAGAGTTGTTGTCTAGTTAGTTGATCATCTTCTCCTTGACGAGCGATCGCGATGTGAAGAATCTGCTGAATATCTTCTGTTGTATATACTTCTGGATATTGTGAGGGAGAATCGGACATGACTTTCTAATTATCTCTTCTTCTTCAATTATGCATAATTACGAGAAATTGCTTATATAATACGGTGAGAAAACATGAACGAGAAAGACAAGCGATGCTGAAATGACTCTTCCCTGTATGTTTTTAAGATTTTCAGTTGAGCAAGTGCTTCAAGATAGCTGGGGAGACCCCAGTATTTCCTCTCGTAAATACCGCAATGCTTCACCAATGGACTGGTTTGGCAGCTGACCCAGATAAGGAACGAAAAGCCTATTATTTCCTTAGCAAGTTGTACCATATTAGCTTATACTGCTACTTATTATGACCGAGGGTCGCAAAGCGACCAATCTCAATCATCTCTCAATCATCAAATATAAAAACCATGGACTTGCAAGTGCTGGAATGGGGGGTGTATGGTGCCAAAGTATCTACTTAGACCTCAGATTAAGTTTAATCCCCCATTCTGGCCCTCAGCATAGCCCGAGCTCATTCAAGAACAAGTCCGACCTAGCTAGGGAAAGCACACTAAAAGAGAGAAAAACCTTGATTCTTCATCCTTCATCATTTATTTCCTCGGCTGATTGCTCGACTACAGAAGAAATAGTAATCGTAGTCGGTAATTCTTGAGGTACCACTGCAGGTTGTAAAATTGAGGTACTAGTAACCGAATCAGTTGCCAAGGTAAATAAAGGATTAGATAAAATTCCGGCTAAAGAAGTGACAATCACCGAGATTACTAGTCCGACTTGCAAAGGACGCATTCCAGGCAAGTTCCAACGAATTACAGGATAATCCCGCACGGCATCAGACATTTCATGGGGTTCTTTGACTACCATCATTTTCACTACCCGGATGTAATAGTAAATCGAAATCACACTAGTAATTAATCCCAGTAAAACTAAACCATAAATTCCTGCTTGCCAACCGGCCCAGAATAGGTAAATTTTGCCGAAAAATCCTGCTAGAGGAGGGATTCCCCCCAGGGAAAGTAAGCAAATACTTAGACAAAGAGTCAACAAGGGATCTTTATGGTACAAGCCAGCATATTCAGCAATTTGATCTGTACCAGTGCGCAGGGAGAATAAAATGACGCAGGTAAAGGCACCCAAGTTCATAAACAGATATACCAACAGATAAAATATCATACTGGAATAACCTGTATCTGTCCCAGCAATCAAACCAATGATAACAAAACCTGCTTGTGCAATGGAAGAATAGGCTAGCATCCGTTTCATACTAGTTTGGGCTAAGGCTACCACATTGCCCAGTACCATACTTAGAATTGCTAAGGCGGTGAAGATGACATGCCATTCGTCTGTTAGGGGCGCAAAGGCAGTTACCAAGAGGCGAATTGCCAGGGCAAAACCTGCGGCTTTAGAACCGACTGAAAGAAATGCTACCACAGGAGTGGGAGAACCTTCGTAAACGTCGGGAGTCCATTGGTGAAAAGGCACCGCCGAAATTTTGAAGGCAATCCCTGCAATTACAAAAACTAAAGCGATCGCGAGTCCTAAAGATTGACTGCCATTGATTTCGGGAATGGCAGTCGCGATCTCGATTAAATTAGTTTTACCGCCAGATAGACCATAGAGTAGGGAGACCCCATAGAGGAAAATTGCTGAACTAGAAGCTCCAATGAGCAAATATTTCAAAGCTGCTTCGTTGGAACGAGGATCTCGCTTCATGTATCCTGTCATCAGATAAGAGGAGATACTCAACATTTCCAAAGAAATGAAAATTGTGACCAACTCATTGGCTCCAGAAAGGAACATGCCCCCCAAAGTAGCCGTTAACATGATGCCAATGAATTCCGCTAATGATGTCCCTGACTGTTGGACATAGCGAATCGACATGGGAATAGTGACGGCTGTGGAAAGGGCAACAATCCCCCGAAAGACAATACTGAGATTATCGCCCCTAAAGGAACCTAAAAAAGAATCAGGGTTGGGGGCATCCCACAGTAAGCCAAGATCGACAACCGCAGCCAGTAAGCCCGCGATCGCAACATAAGGCAACCAACGGGCAGAATTTCTGCCCACAATCAGATCCCCAACTAAAACAACCATCAGGGTAATGATGACAATGCCTTCTGGCAAAATCGTCCCTGCATGGAGTTGGCTGGCAATATTACTAGAAAAATCCATAAAGCCTTTAATCAATAAAATTATTTAACTTGTGTGAACCAATAGTTCAGATTTTAACCAGCTTTAAGCTCTAGCTTAAAGCTTGGTTGAACCTTTCCACATTAGCAAGTGGAGCAGAACATACTAGAGACGGGAGTCTAAACTTCTTTCGAAAAAAAAGCTTATAGCTAATCGCAAAGCTATTTTAACTGTGGGAAGATAATAAACCTCCAAGCGTAGTCAGTCAAAATTATATCTAAGCTTGATCTCTATAAGAAATTATACTCAACCCTTGACACTAACTAAGATGATCGCTTTTTTGGGAAAGATTCCGTTTACCAGTAAAATATCTTTTGGTTTCGAGGTACAAATTTTTTTTGGGTCATCAAGCGTGAAAATAGCAATTACAGGAGCAACAGGATTGGTTGGTAGTCGTTTAGTCCAAAAACTAAATGCTGACAACCAGCAAATAATCGTCTTAACTCGCAACTTAGAGAAAGCGCAACGGATTTTTCCCAGTTTAACTTTTCCTAACTTAGAATTTGTTGCCTATACCCCTAAAGAATCAGGAATATGGCAAGAATCCATTTCCGGTTGCGATGCTGTAATCAATTTAGCGGGAGAACCCATAGCAGAACGGTGGACCGCCCAAAAAAAACAAGAAATTCGTGAAAGTCGGCAATTGGGTACGAGAAAAATTGTTGAAGCGATCGCAAAAGCTCCAGTGAAACCGAAAGTATTAATTAATGGCTCCGCAATTGGTTATTACGGTACCAGTGAAACCGCAGTCTTTGAAGAGACTAGTCCTTTAGGGAATGATTTTCTCGCAGAAGTTTGTCAAGATTGGGAAGCCGAAGCTGATAAGGTTAAGGAGTTGGGGGTTCGTTTGGTAATTCTCCGCACAGGTATTGTCTTGGCTAACGATGGTGGAGCCTTAGCTAAAATGCTCGGACCTTTTCAAATATTTGCTGGAGGTCCCATTGGGACTGGACAACAATGGTTTTCCTGGATTCACCGCGATGATTTAGTGAATCTCATTGTCCAAGCTACAACTAACGAGCAAATGTCGGGGGTGTATAATGCGACTGCTCCCAATCCCGTAAAAATGAAGCAATTTTGCCAAACTTTAGGAGAGGTGATGAATCGTCCCTCCTGGTTGCCAGTTCCTGAATTTGCCTTAGAACTACTTCTAGGAGATGGTGCTATTGTAGTGGTAGAAGGACAAAAGGTATTACCCAAAAAAGCTCAAGCCTTGGGTTTCCAGTTTCAATATTCTGAACTTAAACCAGCTTTAGCCGAAATTATTAGATAATTAATCGTGGTTGCTGGCTGTTCTCGAATTCCTAAGATGCACCGAACACCTAACTTCTCTCTTGGTACGCCTTGCCCGCGTGCGGAGTATTTTATATCCCATAGACTAGAGACATGGCTGCCCTCTGCCTTCTGCCTCAAAACTGAAAGCTTGGTATCTCACCAGTATGAGAATTGCTATACAGTTAATACATACTAGTTAAAAATCAGTATCAGCTATGGCCAAAAACGAGCGCAAAAATTTCTTATTAGACTTTGAAAAGCCTTTATGTGAACTAGAGTCACGAATTGATCAAATTAGACAATTAGCAGCCGAAAATCAGGTAGATGTTTCTGAAGAAATTGCTCAATTAGAAGCTAGGGCAGAGACGCTACGCCAAGAAATATTTAGCTCTCTAACTCCGGCACAAAGGCTACAGTTAGCCCGCCATCCCCGTCGTCCTAGTACTCTCGACTATATTCAGGCGATTACCGATGAATGGTTAGAACTACACGGCGATCGCAGTGGCCATGATGATCCAGCATTAGTCGGGGGAGTCGGTCGTCTTAATGGCAGACCAGTGGTATTGATGGGTCATCAAAAAGGTCGAGATACCAAGGATAATGTTGCTCGTAATTTTGGCATGGCTTCCCCTGGAGGTTATCGTAAAGCATTACGTTTAATGGAACATGCTAACAAATTTGGCATGCCGATCTTAACCTTTATTGATACTCCCGGTGCTTGGGCAGGAGTAGAAGCCGAGAAACTAGGACAGGGAGAAGCGATCGCTTATAATTTAAGGCAAATGTTCAGTTTTTCCGTCCCCATTATTACCACTGTTATCGGAGAAGGGGGGTCTGGCGGAGCTTTGGGCATTGGCGTAGCCGATCGCTTATTAATGTTTGAACATTCTGTCTATACAGTAGCTAGCCCCGAAGCCTGTGCCGCAATTCTCTGGAAAGATGCCAAAAAATCCCCTCAAGCCGCTGCCGCTCTCAAAATCACTTCTCGGGATTTAAAACAATTAGATTTAATAGATAAAATTCTCCCCGAACCCTCTAGTGGAGCCCATTCTGCCCCCATAGAAGCTGCAGAAACCCTGAAACAAGCTATCTGGGAATGTCTTGAAGAATTATCAGAAATGACTCCCCAACAACTTCAGCAATTGCGCTATGAAAAATTCCGCAAAATGGGCGTATTTGAGCAAGCAAGTTGATTTTTAACCTATTGTTAACCTATAAAATATAAATTTTATATTTTTTTAAGAGTATGAGGGTGCTATAATTACCAAGGAAACATTTCTTTACATAGTTGTACCAACTCTCATGTAATGGGGTTTCCGCTTCACTAAATCAAGATCCTAACTATTATCCAAGATAGGTTCACAGTAATCTTAATAGTAGCTAACAACCAAGACTAACCGGCAAATTGAATATATCTATTTGTGATCAAATGTCTTTGAGTAGTAGAAAGCAGAGTTTTTTCACTTTTTCTTTTTGCTACTAATTCTGATTGGAATGGCATCAAACCCCAGAGTAAAGTAAAGTAAAAGCTATTGATATGAATCCACCCCCAACCCAACTACGAGCAATTATTACAGGAGCAAGTAGCGGCATCGGTAAAGCAACAGCCCTAGCTTTTGCCCAGGCTGGAATTCAGCTTGCCTTAGTAAGTCGGGCTTCCGATAAATTGTCAGCAGTAGTTGATTCTGTAACCTCGTTGGGAGTAGGAGCCAAATCCTATCCTTTAGATTTAGCAGAAATAGCTCTGGTCAAGGAGCAGATAGCAGCTATTGCGCAGGACTTTGGTCCGATTGATATTCTGGTGAATAACGCTGGAATAGGCTATACAAATAGTCTGAAGGCCACCTCTTTAGCAGATTGGCAAGCAGTAATAAATCTCAATCTTACTAGTGTCTTTCAGTGCATACAAGGAATTCTGCCTCAAATGCGCGATCGCGCTGGCGGGATAATTATTAATGTAGCATCAATTGCTGCAAGCAATGCCTTTCCTGATTGGGGTGCTTATAGTGTAAGTAAAGCAGGTTTAGTCGCTCTAACCAAAACCCTAGCGATCGAAGAAAGAGCTCATGGCATTCGTGCTGTCATCATCTCTCCTGGCGCAGTCAATACCTCCATTTGGGATACAGATACAGTAAACGCAGATTTTAATCGCGAGGCAATGCTGAGTCCAGAAATTGTCGCCCAATCTATTCTCCATGCAGCTTTATTACCACCCCAGGCGGTAATAGAAGAAATGACCGTTATGCCTAGTGGAGGGGCTTTATAAAGAATTTACTTTATTCAGTAATAACGGTTTTTCCATTTAACAAATAGCAAGAGATCAGAGTTTTACTCAAAATTTATTATGACAACAGCTTTTTCCAACGGTTCTAATTCTTCTACCAATGGATTCAAATCCAAAAATGGTGCTACTGCTTCTATTAATGGCTTAAAATCAAGTTTAATCGAACAGGTTGTTACCAGACCAGATCGTAATACCCACAACGGTAAAGAAGCCTTTATTCAGACCAGCCCTGACAAATCTCAAGAGCGGCTGCAAGATGCTGTGCGGGTAATGTTAGAATCTTTGGGGGAAGATCCAGACCGCGAAGGATTGCTGAAGACTCCTAAAAGAGTTGCCGAAGCGATGCAGTTTCTCACTCAAGGATATAATCAGTCCTTAGAGACCATTATTAACGGTGCTATCTTTGACGAAGGACATAATGAGATGGTGTTGGTTAGAGATATTAACTTTTTTAGTCTCTGTGAACATCATATGTTGCCGTTTATGGGTAGAGCCCATGTTGCTTATATTCCTAATCAAAAAGTAGTCGGTCTGAGTAAGTTAGCCCGGATTGTGGAAATGTATTCCCGTCGTCTTCAAGTACAAGAGCGTCTCACCCGTCAAGTAGCAGAAGCCCTTCAAGAAGCATTAGAACCTCAAGGTGTGGCGGTGGTTATGGAAGCGACTCACATGTGTATGGTAATGCGTGGTGTGCAAAAACCTGGTTCTTGGACTGTGACTAGTGCCATGCTAGGAGCTTTTCAAGAAGAGCAAAAAACTCGCGAAGAATTTCTTAATCTCATTCGTCACCAGCCCAATTTTATGTAATTCCCAACTAGATTACTAAGCTTTTCAACTTTGTTCTTGGTTGATTAGGTTCAGCAATGTTCACCTGATTATCTAGGTAAAAATACCCCCATCTAAAAAATAATAGATGGGGATTTTATGTTTGACAATAGATATACTATTAAACTCATAATTAATAGTCAAAATTATCTTTTCTAATCATGATTACTTTACAATAACTATGATCTTTTTGATAAAAACTTTACCAATGATAAAAAATACTGAGCTAAGCTTAAAGTGAATTAAATTAAATTAATCTTGTTTAGAAAATATTCTACCAATACAAATGTCTAACTTGAATTTAGTCAAGCCAATAGGAGAAATATTACAAAATGCTGGTTTAATCACTTCTTCACAAATAGAAGTTGCCTTACACGACCAAACATATTATCAAGATATGCGACTTGGAGAAATTCTAGCTTTACGAGGATGGATTGAACAAGATACAGTAGATTTTTTTGTTAAAGAATGGTTTAGTCTGATTAATCAAAAAGAAAACCATCCCATAGGATTTTATCTTAAAAAAGCATCACTGTTAAGCGAAAAGCAAATTCAGATGATTCTGGTAGAGCAAAATCAAACCTGTTTACGCTTCGGAGCTACCGCGGTTCTCAAAGGTTTTTTGAAACAAGATACTGTTGATTTTTTCTTAGAAAATTTATTTCCTAATCGAGCATTAAGTTCCTCCTACATCACTAGGCACATTGAAATGTCAACGGCAACTATTATTGAAATGTCAACGGCAACTATTGATGAACATAAGATAACTCAAGAGATAACTCAAGAAGATATCACTCATTGGGTTGAGTTATGCGAACAAACAATAACAATCGGATGATTAGAAATTCGATATTTCTCCACCGCCAAACAGCAAGGATTAAATGTTCTTGATGTTTTGACTAGTGCCCTTAAAGGTTCAACCTTTATTTTTTCTCATACCTAAATTACCTGGGCTGTTACTCTCGAGGATTAAATAGGCTGAAATCTCTCTCGGTTCATACCGCAGAATAACCGTTTCACCTACCTAAACAGCTAAATATTCACCACGATACATTAGGTTTTACAAATTTTGCAATTTTTGCTGGATAAACTCATATCGCTGAATGTTGTTTTGTTGGCGAAATAAGTTAGCAGCTTTCTCCCAATCTTTTTTGGTTTGGGAGATGTTTTCTAATTGATAATAAATAAGACCACGATTGTAGTAAGCTTCAGTATATTGAGTATTAAGCGTAAGTGCTTGATTCAGATCTGCCAAAGCTCGATCATATTGTTTTAATTGAGCGTAGGTATTACCTCGATTGTTGTAAGCTTCAGCATCCTGGGGATTAAATGAGATCACCTGATTGAAATCTGCCAAGGCTTTGTCATACTGTTGCAATTGAGCATAGGTCAGACCACGATTGTTGTAAGCTAGAAAGTCCTGGGGATTCAGCAAGATCGCTTGATTGAAATCCGCCAAGGCCCGATCATATTTTTGTAGTTGAACCTGCGTTAGGCCGCGATTGTGATAAGTAATAGCATCCTGGGGATTCAGCAAGATCGCTTGACTAAAATCTGCCAGAGCCCGATCGTATTCCTGCAATTGAGAGTAGGTTAGACCGCGATTATTATAAGCTAGAACATCCTGGGAATTGAGGGCAATTGCCTGATTAAATTCCACCAAAGCCCGATCATATTCTTCCAACTGAGCGTAGATCAGACCTCGATTGTTGTAAGCGTCGGTAAATTGGGGATTAAGTGCAATTGCCTGATTAAAATCTGTTAAGGCTTGATCATATTCCTGTAATTGAGCATAGGTGAGGCCGCGATTATAGTAAGCTAGGAAAAATTGAGCATCAATTGCGATCGCTTGATTAAACTCTGTCAAGGCTTGATTATATTGCTGTAATTGAGCATAGGTCAGACCACGATTGTTGTAAGCGTCAGCAAACTGAGGATTAATTGCGATCGCTTGGTCAAACTCTGCCAGAGCTTTGGTATATTCCTGGTTGATAAAGTAATCAAGACCGCGATTATAATAAGCTTCAGCATCCTGAGTATTAACAATTCTTGCTTGAGCCAGCAAACTATTGGCATCGATAAGTTTCCCATCTTCCTCAATCGCATTTCCTGGGACTGATAAGGCCATAGCCAAAGTTAAGGGTGCTAGTGTCATAGCCCTACCGACGAATAGAGCTAGGGCAAACTTGTCGAAATACTTCATTTTTCCCTCCTCGTGGCGATGAACTTTGAGTTAGGCTCAGGATGCTTGTTAACTAAGGCGATCGGTCGATGCTTCTATATTATTTGTATTGTTTAAATTATTTAACTTGATAGTTGCTCCGAAAATTCGACTTATTGATCGATCCTCTTATAGTTTCAGCATATCGTAGTGTCATTAACAGTAATCACTTATAAACACAATTTGTTAAAGTGTTGACATTGTTAAACAGAAACACGGAATAACTGCTGTCAAAATGAGTCAAGATACCCAGTGATAGTGGCGCATTATTATTTGAGAAAATATTGAGCACTCTAAAATCCTAATCCTGCTGTTGCTCTAATTTTTGCAAAGCTCTTCGAGGATTCTGACGACGACGACGATACCAAGTTGCACCACCAACTAACATGCCCGTTAAAGCTAAAGCAAACATTAGCGGTAAAACGTCGCCCTGAGATAATGCTTGCAACCCGGCTCCCATCATCACGAAGGGTAAAACCCCTGGAACTGTACCAAGAATCGTGCCCGTTAAATAATCTCTGAAACGAATGGAAGTCAAACCAGCCGTAAAATTAACCAAGCCATAAGGAATAATCGGTAATAGACGGATGGCAAACATATAAAATAAACCTCCCTGACGGAGCTCTGCATCGATTGCTTCCCAACGCCCGGCCAGTTTTCTGGCAATTAAATCTCGACCGATACTACGGGTAAAAGCAAAAGCGACTGCTGCTGCTATGATCGCTGCCACTGTTGTCCACAGCGTTCCCCACCAAGTGCCAAATATTGCTCCTCCTGTTAAATTTAGAGGTGTTGAAGGTAAAATCAGAAGTGTTCCTAGAGTATAGAGCAAAATATAGATGATGGGTGCCCAAAACCCCACTTTTTGTAACCACAACTGTAAATGTTCTTGGTCAATTCCGCCCAGAAAATAAATACCTAAACCTGTGGCAACAATACAGATAATAGTAAGAAAAAAAACACTACTTTTTAACTTCAACACCAGCTCCGACTCCCCCTCTTTGCTTAATTGAAATTTTGTCCTTATAGTGCTTTTGTTGTTCAAAGCCATAACATTCTCGGACAAGATAAAGAGGTCTTTCTTTAACTTCCTCATAGACCCGACCGAGATATTCTCCTATAATACCTAGAGTGATTAGTTGTATTCCTCCTAAAAAAAGTATAGCTACCATTAAGGAGGCATAACCTGGAACATCAATCCCAAAAATGAGAGTCCTAACTATTAAAAAAGAAGCATATAAAAGTGATACTAAGGAGACACTTAAACCAAGGTAACTCCAAACCTTAAGAGGGATA
>JASJDR010000255.1 GCA_030065615.1 Xenococcus sp. MO_188.B8
CAGAAATGATGTCAGGGGAACTAAAAAGTTGGTTAATCAAACAATTCAAGTTGGAGAATATCCCTATAAAATCATTGCCCGATAATGTAGAACTTTGCCAAACAATAAGTAAAAAATTTGAACAGCTAATGTTGGGCTATTTATGGGAAGGTATATCCCAACAATTAGAAGTGACGGAGTTATTAGAAAATTTAGATCGACAGCTAAATTTTACTGAAGTAATGATAAAACAAAAGTTAGAGCAACAAATTGAGGACAATTTACAAAATCATTCAGACACTAAGCCATATACGATAGTGATTCATGAGGTAGTAGAAGACTTTTTTAAAGACTTTATTAGTAAAAATGAGAAGAAAATTCAACAATCATTAAATAATAAAAAAATAGGACAGGAATAGATTTTTTTTGTAACATTCTTCATCAGATGATTGAAAGCATATGGACACTCTTAACCCTAAATATGAAATATATTCTACTCAAAAGTGTTTTATCGGACATTCATTAAAAGCAGAATGGAGCGAAGATGTTCAAAGTGCTTGTGAAGAAGTTTTACCAAAATTCAATTTAAAACCTTGGTATGCAGCTGAAAACTTTACCCCTACCAAAACTATCCGCAACAAAGTAGTTGAGCTAATTGCCAACTGTCGCTATGGAGTTTATGACATATCCAGTTATCAAGATAGAGAAGGAAATTGGCATTCACCTTGCAATGTATATATCGAAGTCGGCATTGCTATTGCACTTAATCGCCCCATGCTTCTACTTCTTCACAATAGTAACAATAGTGTGAATTTACCAGCTTGTTTTGAGGGCATCGAAATAGTTAAGTTTAGCGGTAAAAATACACTCAAAAAAGAGTTGGAATCTAGATTGCCTGACTGGTTTAATGTCCCACCTGAACGTCATTGGCATAATCGTTTTTGTATTTTGGGAAATAAAAAATGCTCTTTTCGGGAACAACATCCTCGTATCCGACATTGGGGGACAGAAAAGATTCATTTTCATGTTACAGATGGTTTAGATATAAACAATTCTAGTTTTTGTCAATCGGATCGAGATGAAATGAGATATGTGTTTGAAGAAGTTTTTAGTCGCTATAGTGATTTACGATTCAGCTATCTAGATCAATTAGTCTTAACTGATGGCTATCAATTTCTTCTATGTAGTTATTGTCAAATAGTTCGTTCAACTGCCTTTGCAATATATCGTATATTTCCACAAACGACAGCAGAAGTATTTATTTCAGTCGGAATTAGTCTTGCCTTAGAAAAGCTGTTTGATTATGAGATTCCTAAAGTAATATTGGTTAAACAAGAACGAGATATCCCTTCTTTATTAAAAGGATATGGAGTGATTAAAGTCGTTAACACCAGTGATATCCAAAAACAACTCAAGAAATTTATACCAACAGTAATAAAACTTGTTAGAGCCAATAATTGGCGGCCAACATCTTTCCCTTTTATTGTTGAAGATTCTCAAGATCAAGAGACTAAGAAAAAATCTATCACTCGTAAAGCATCTGAATATGGGTTGGATCTAGTCAATAACGCTAGAGTTGAAATGAGTTGGGAAGAATTAGATGAATCTTGGATTGAAGCTGCCAATATTTCACGAGAAACATTAGCGAATTTTTGGGAACAGCTAGAAATTCCTGAAGATGATTTTATTGCCATTTGTCAGGCAGTTGGGATTGAAGATTGGGAAGAGATTACTCGTGAAGGCGGTGGTCACTTCAGTACTTTACGTACAAAAATAACAGATGGTCAAATTCTAATAAAAAGTATCCGTGACTTAGGGATTAACGTTAAAACTTATGCAGAGGTTAGAGGTTATAACGGTCAACAAGTAAGGGCTGATATAGTGGCTGTTCTTGAAGGTGAATACGACATGGGTTGGTCTGAAAATTCTGATGGTACTTATGATTTGATTGCTGACCTTTATGGTGTGGCAAAAAAGCATAGCCAGACTGAATTAATTAATGCTCTTAATCAAAAATACGCTCTTAACAAGATGCTAGCTGAAGTCGAACAACGTAAGAAAAAAACAATATGTCCTAAGTGTGGCTCAGATAAGATCGACAAACATTACTATGACTTCAGTCAGAAAAAACAACATTATATTTGTCGCAATTGTGGCAAAAAGTTGTCTTAAAAAGCAATCCGATCTGCTTTAATTTTGCTAATCAACCATTACTATTTCCTGTGGCTTTTTTTGAAAATATCGATTTGAATAACTATGTTTCTGCTGTCTATCCAAAAAATCATCAATATCTTCTAGCTTCTGACTGAAGCTCTCAACAATAGCTTGCTTCTCATTTATATCCAATTCATCTTTGTCAATAAAATATTCACCCCGATCGCGATCTATCGTTGCCTTAAAGATTTCCGAAACTTCCTCAGCATCTCGTTCTTCAATAAAAATAACTGCCTTGTCATCAACGTGATCGCTACACAACCGACAACTATCACCAATGGGAATTCCTGAATCAGAATTAGGATTAATTTGATCGTACTTTTCACTAACTTCTAGCAGTACATTGACTAACTGAGTATCCAAATCTTCTGCTTCTTCATCTGGTTGACTTGCCCCATCTTCATCCCAAACATCCGAATCATCTGCTGAATCCAACTCAACATCATCACTTATTGATTCTTCCTGCTTTTGATCTAGCAATTGTTCCAGATGTTCGATCCTCTCCTCCAAAGAATCTAATTTCTGTTCCAATCGATCTAAAGCAGCGTTAATTTGTGCTAATTGCCGGTCAAAATCAGCAGCGCGATCTATGACAATTGGTTCTGCTGAAATATCTGGATCTAGATCCTGAAGCTGGCGATCGATAGTATTTACCGCCTTGTTCAATTGCTGGGAGATATCGTTTTCTAAATTCAATTCATCGTCCAAATCCAAATCTTCATCGAGATCTAAATCATTATCTGATTCAATCTCCGCATCCACATCTAAGTCCTCATCTACTTCTAGTCCATCTTCTAAATCCAATTCGCTATCAATCTCAGACTCTTCTCGATCTGTATTCTGTTTGAGAGATTTTGAGCGATCTACGAGTTCACTGGTTCTTGCTTGAACGGCTAATATTCTATCAATAGTAGCCCTTAACTTTCGTTCTTCTTGCTTTTCCAACAATTTATTCGCAAAAGCAATACCTACAGCACCCATTTTTAAACTAGCTGCCATTACTGTCATACCATCAGTATCTTGGGTGTAACTATCGGTTTTTCCTGCCAGGGCCATTAGAGTTTTACTAGCGCGATCGGCGATCGATGACTTAGATTGGCTTTTTTTATTCTTTTTAGTAACTATGTCTGGTTGAATTTGTTCAATTTTTGACTGCTGTTGTTTCTTACTATTCGATAAATTTTTACCATTACTATTGACTTTTTTCTTTTCGAATGAAACATTTAAAAGCTCATCTACAGCATCTTCTAGATAATTAGTTTTACTCTCAGCTTCTTCTGTTTCAAACAGCAAATCTTCTGGTACTTTGATCTGAGCCGAAATAGTTTGTTCTTCTATCAAATCGACAACATCTAAACGACTATTCTTTTTTCTTCGACCGACAAAATTAACTTTATTATTAAAAGAATGAGCCAAATCTGATAATTCTTGTGAATTCAATTCACTATTTGCTTTTACTTCCTTTTTCTGAAATAATCCTTCAACCGAAGAACGAGTATATTTATATTTTTCATCACTGCCTAAATGCTCTAGCATTTTTATCGATTTAGTAGTTCCCAATTGGGGACGATTGGCAAGGCTGAGTACCAAGTCATTTTCTTTTACTCCCACTCTAATTGCTAAATGATCGCCCTTTGATTCAGCATTTTTATCCCCAATTACCTTAATAGTTTGAGCAAAGTCTTCATAGGATTGAAAATTATTCCTTTGACAATAATTTAAAGCCTGCTGACAGGTTTTGTTGAGATATTTTAAAATTAATTCCCCTTGGCGATCGCTTGCAGTAATGAATTTTACTTTATTTGGGTTTTTCATAATTAAATAATATTGAATTAATGAGGTAATTAAATTTGAGAATCTGCACCATTTAAAGGCAGAAAGTAAAGATTGAAATTATTTATTAGTTATTAAATAGATAATTGTTCTTGCTTACTTTTACGTTTAAGGCGATTGGCCTTCTTTAAACTTGAATTCTCCCTTTTAGTTTCCCGCTCACAGATCTTGAAGAATCTCTCGGCATTAGCTTCAGATAAGGGCTTGTCGATTTTATCCGTGACTAAATTAGACTGAAATATCACCTTTTTCTGACGATCGCAAACCTGACAGTTATGATTTTGAATAGTGGCAGACCATTCTCCTTCACTATCAATTTTGAGTTGGTTTTTTCCCGTCTTTTGATGTTGACTTTTAATACTTTGATGCAGAACAATCGAAGCGTCTTGAGACAATAATTGTTTGATAGCAGGCTGGGTTTTATTTTTCTTTTCCTCCTGCTTTGTTTCTGCTGTTGAATCAGGAATTTCAAGATCTAAACTAAAATTCCGTCTTTTCTTGACTGGTGAATTGCCATTTACTTCTCGATCCATTGGTGATTTTGATTGACTATCTAAATGAAATTTACGTTTGAGTCTTTTATTTTGTCGATCGATAATTTTGAGTTTTGGAGGCAATTCACTATCTGGAAGCAGAACAGATTCTGGTTTGACATGGAGAATCAACGCCCCTTTACTCTGCTCAATGCTGGCAGTAAAAGTAGAACCGACGGGTAATCGAGGAGATTGAGGCTCAAACATCGCTAAATCTTTGCCCTTTAACTGCACCATCGCTTGTCCGTGGCGATAATCGCTGGGATTGTTGTATTTGCCAACTACAAACTCAAATTGCTTACCTTTCAATCGTTTGTCGCTAAAATCAACCTGACTGTAATCGTTATGCCTCGCGCCAATCAACTTAAAAGAGGTAAATTGATATTCTTCCAATCTCTGACAAATTTCCGCAGCGAATAAATTGAGAACCAAACTACCTTTAGAAAGATTATCTTCATTCATTTCAACCCAGGTATAATCTTTAGGCGGCACGATGCGCAGCGGAACGGTATCACCTTTATAGGTAGTCAAAGTCTGCTCTTGCCAGAGAAAGCGATGCAGCGCGGTCTTGGGGGTCTCCCCCATGAGCGACTGCATCAAGAAGCGATCGTTGTCGTTATTGCCCAACTTATTTTGCAGAGTTTCCAGTAATTCGGCCTGCGGATCGATCAGGGCAAAATCAATTAGGGGCAAATCTGAGTTGACCGTTGCTTCGTAGTTGACTCCTTGTTTATCGAGAAAGGCTTTGAATTCTGCGGCTAAAGGTCGATAGGAAGTACCTTTTCGATTACCAATCACATCACTATTAGCTTGTGAATTATCTCGACGTACAAAGGGAACACTGACAACCCAAGCTGATTGAGGCTCTAACGACTTAACAAACTGATGCTCTTTAACTAGCTCAATCGTAGAATTTAACCGACAAGAAAGCTTCTTACATTCAGCGATGTGGTTTTTCCAGCTTTTGTTACCAGTCTCCAACTTCCACATGGCACTAGCTGCCAACATCCGCTCTTCAGCATCGGAAAATTCTTCATCAACTATGGCTCTAAGATCTTCATAAAGTTGAGCAAATTCCTGTTTCTTCCGTTCGGGGTCATCTTTATTTGCCTGATGTATTTCCCTCGATCGCTCTAGATATCTCTGTTTGATTTCTTCAGCTTTCGGCAAACATACCTGCTCCCAATAGTTTAAATCCTCCTTATTTTCTGGCTCACCCATGAGAAAGCCAAAGCGCTCTAATTCCAAACTCTTGAGCCGAGTGCGACTCCATTGGGGATTGACCGCTTTTTCGGCAAGACAGTTGATATTATTATCGACTGAAGTAGGCAAACAACTCGTCTTGTATACTCGTTCGTCGTTCTTGTAATCAAAGAGGGGACTGGGAAACTTGTTGACCCAGTTTTTAGTACGGGCAATAAGATCGCCATGATGATCTTGATAGCGAGCCGCACTTTTCGGAGAATCTACCTCGATCTGCAAAGCATCAAATAATTTACCTAACAGTTGGCGCTTGGCAGATGCAAATTTTGACCGTCGCGACGGCTTTTGATAGGGATTGGATGAAGACTGTACCCGTCCAATGAGAGTAGCAACATAACCGATACTGTTCTGTTTGATAGCTGCCGCTATCTGTTTGAGATTATTGTATTTAGGCTTGCCGTAATCGGTTTTTTCACGCTTGACCACCGAAGGATACTCGGTCGGTTCATTTGCTTGACGAATTTCCTGGGAAATCTGGGGAAACCGAGCAGCTGGAGTCACTATCAATTGGTCGCCATCAAAATCACATTGATGGTGCTGCATCGCTTGGTCGGAGCGAATAAAGATACAGCCGCGATAGTTTAATAGAGATTGGGCAGCAGGCTGATGATTGTCTACAGTGTAGCGACGGATGTTATCCTTGCTGACTATGGGGTAGCGCGTAACGATAACTTCCGTTCCATGAGCCAAATGGGGAGCGGCAATCGTTCCTGCTTTGAGGCGATCGCATGGTTGAGCCATGGCACTGTCATGATGTAACGCCCCTTTAATTGCTAGATTGAGCCAAATCTTTCTGAGCTGCGAGCGTTGAAACTCAACTAACTTGGGATAACCAGTGAGCAATCCCTTCCTATCCTGACGCAGTAGGGAAACCAACCTCGATTCTTTTGCTTCTCGTTCCTCTTCACTGCCCTCAACACTTACCGCATCATCATCGGTTGGGATAAAACTAGCTTTGCGATCGTGCTGTTCGACGATATAGCGATTGAGTTTGAGGGGATTGGATTGAATCTGGGCCAATCTTTGAGCTTCAGCTTTGGTAGCGGGTACGATGTCAGATGCGATCGCGCGTTCGGAGAACCAGATGCTAAACTGCCAGGAATTATCGTATTTCTGTAACTCGGCATTAGCTCGATTCCCCAATGCCATCTTGGGGAGTTGATAATCCCCACAGGGCACGAGTTCGTTCAGTCGATCTTTAGCAATGCCCTTAATTGAGCTGCGGTCTAAAACAATATCGTAGCCGCGCTCTTCAGTCAGAGTGAGATTGGGAAGGAATGTTCCCTTAGCTAAAAAACTGGTATTAGGAGTAGATAACTTTCCCTCTTTCCTTCTGCCTCCTGCTTCCTGCCCTGACGCGCTAGCTAATCCTTTAGGGCTGCCTTCTTGATTCCAAGCTGTCATCCAAGCCATTCTAAACTGAAATGGTCGTTTACTTTTTGCCCCAACTTCTTTGGCTAGTTGGGGCGATATCTTTCCGTGACAGTCACCAGTAAAGAAATCGGCGGCTTCCTCTCTTTCTTTTGGGTCATTACTTTGAGAATCAACTATTTTCAGCCTTATAGGAGAATTATCTTGACTGCTATCGAATAAAGCCGCCCCTTGTAAACAAGAACTGACCAGCAAAGAACCGTAGCGACAACAGTGATCTGGTTGAGTTTTGAAGAATTGATGGCGGATCTTGTCAATTAATTCTTTATTGCCGAAGTAAACACTTTTGCCCGAACTAAAAATGACACCCCGCTTAATATTATCGCCAAACTCGACTTTATCTAATTGATTCAAGTAAATTTGTTCGGCTAAAGCTGGGTCTTCATACTGTAATTGTTTGCCCCGATCGCGATCGAGTTTGACAATAACTAAAGAGGATAAATCGTTTTCTTCGCCAAGTAATTCTAATAGAGAATCATCGATTGTTTCTGGTTCGGATAGATATTTTCCCGATTCCGCTAAACTCAGATCGATTACTGGTATTTTGAGTCCTGCTTCAGAAACTAAGCTACTGTGATTATTTTGATTACTCATCCTTGTCCTACTCCTGTGCCAATAGTATTTTTTTTCTTCTAAAAAAAAATCCGACAGGATGACTTTTTATTTAGTCTTTTTGCATGAGCAAAAATAACCAAAATGCCGATTTCTTACCTCAAACCGCTGGAAAGACTACCTTCAAAGTATGAGCTTCGGCAATAACTCAAGAATTTTCTGGGGGATGCCAACCAGCCATCACCCATTGTTTTCTGACTGTGACAGCTATCAAGTTATTTATTTGTAGAGCAATAACAGTAGCTCGACCACAAGCTGTGCGTCCGATGATTTGAGTCCCATCATCACTCCATTGGAAATGTTCTGACCATCGCTGTTGTTGCTGCGGCAGTATCCACATCGATTTTTAGCTATGGTGCGAATCTGCTTTCTGACAGTCTCGGAAATACCTCCAGAACTCATGCTTCTAAAGGCTCTTGTAACCCTCTAGAAACGGCTTCACTTAGGGCTTGGGCTTTACGCAGTAGTTAAAAATTGATAGGTTTGCATTAAGACCCATAATTCAGGTCGTTCAGCCTCGGTGAGAATTCCCGCTTGTTGTCGGTCTAGCAGTTCGCTGCTATTTTCGGCAGGCAAACAGCGTTAGCTAAATAGCTCAAAATTGATTTCTAACTTGATGTAAAGATTAAATATAGCTTCGTCTTTTTAGAAAAATACTTCTGTATCAAAGACGAAGCTATAGTAAACCGAACGACGGAAAAACCAATGCACAAAAAATTGCCTTACTTACAGCAAATTTTTTTAATTAATTCAGTTATCTCGGTTACAGATACCATCATTGATTATCGAAAAGCTTTTCTATTTGAGCTAAAAGCGATTCAAGTTTTTTCCGTTTCTGAGGATTTTCCAGTAGCAATTTCTTGGATTTCTTTACCTGTTTATAGGTATTATCCAAGCGAGTTAAAACTTCCTCTTTTGGCGATGGCGATTGAGAAACTTTGACTCGCTCGCGAATTTGGCTTAAAGACAACGACTGAGAGATTGCTTCTGACAATAATTCCCCCCTGACAGTTTCGTCTTTGATGCGGGCAATGGTTTTAGCTTTTGTATATTCTATTTTTCCCTGTCGAAGTGCTAATAAAATATCTTGAGGCAGTTTGAGTAATGGAAGTCGACTACTGACAAAAGATTCCCAACTCAACTTTCCTAAGCTGTCAAAAAGCCCAATAATTTTTTTAGCCATCTCGTTACCCAAAACGTTTTGGGTAACTTTTCCTTTGGACTCATTTTGCATGCGATAAAGTAACAAAATTACTTCATCTGGATCAATCTCGGTTTCAATTGATAACAACTGAAGAATGCCTTCAGTTTCCTCCAAGGGATTAAGTTCAGCTCGTTGCAGATTTTCAATTAGAGCAATCTGCATGGCTTCCGTATCGGTTAATTCCTTGATAACGACAGGAATTTCCGATAACCCTACTGCTTTTGCCGCTAAATAACGTCTTTCTCCTGCAACTATTTCATATTTATCAAATTCAAGAGGTCTAACCAACAACGGTTCTAAAATACCGTGCTGAGATACGGACGTTTCTAACTGCTCTTGCTTTAGGGGATCGAAATAGCGACGAGGTTGAGAATTAGCCTTTTGAACTTTGTCAAGTGGTACGAATTCGGCTGCTTTTGTCGTTATTGTTTCATCCGTTGTCGTACTCTCCAATAATGCAGCAACTCCACGTAATTTACTAGTATAGGGTTGTTCTTTTTTTCTAGTTTGAGTCATAGCTGTTCTAATTGTTTTACAATTTTTTTCATTACACTCACAGCAGGATGTTTGGGCTGATGGAGAGCAAGAGGCAATCTTTTCTCACTGGCATCAGGAAACACAATCGAACGAGGAATCGGTTCATAAACTGTGGCTAATGGTGAAAGTTGTTCTTCAATTGCTTTGTATGTTCTAGTTTCTTGAGCAGTTCGACTATCAAACATTGTGGGGATAAAGCCAGCTATTTTTAGATTACGATTAGCTGTTTTACGTAATCTAGCAACTGTATTCAACAGTAAATCTGTTCCTTGAAAAGATTTAAACTGAGTTTGAATGGGAACTAACACATGAGTCGCAGCCACTAAGCTCAAAACAGTAAGAATTCCTAAAGAGGGGGGGCAATCAATCAAAATAAAATCATAATTTTTTGTAGTAGAAGCAAGGGCATTTTTAAGCCGCATTTCCCGCATTAAGCTAGATACTAGTTCTAACTCAGCCGCACTTAAATTGATGTTGGCAGGAACTAAGTCCAGATCGTGAATCTGTTCCATAACCTGTATCGGCTCTTCTCCCACCACTGACTCATAAATAGTTTGATCTAGTTCTTCAGGATCGATTCCCATAAATGTTGTTAATGAAGCTTGAGGATCCATATCTACGAGCAAAACACGATGTTTTTTTTGCCCTAGATGATAGCCCAAATTCATAGTTAAAGTAGTTTTCCCTACTCCTCCAGACTGATTAAACAAGGCGACTATCTTAGCCATCTAGTCCTTTACTAAAATTTGCTTAATATCAATCGCCATCTTACTAGCTAGAATATATTTTGGCGATAAATTTTTTACTGGACAGTGCGAAGTTCTTTTTCGGAAAAGAAAGATCGAGAAAAAAGACATCCCGATACTCAAGGAGTAGGAAATGTCAGATACTGACTGAGATAATCACAACCAGTCAGTGTAATGAGAGAATTATATCAGCGTC
>JASJDR010000052.1 GCA_030065615.1 Xenococcus sp. MO_188.B8
CTCATGACCAACTTCAACAAGGTCAATCAGCCGACGAAGTCTTTTCGCGTTTATTTGCGAAGCAAAATAAGGAGGTTCCTGCATGATTAGTTGAGTTTTTTGCGATCGCCAATCTAAATCACAACAGTCGAGAAATTTAATTACACGATATGAGTTTTGCTTGACGCATTATCTGTAGCTTGAGTTTAGGAAATCGGTATTACTTTCCAAAGTTTGGCGATCACACCCTGCAATAAAACCCTGTGCCTCAATTGCTGCATCCCTCATATGCTTTAGCCGAGTTACATTGTCAATCTTGGACATACTGCACTACTGCTGTTTCTAAAACTTCCTGACGAAAATAGGGACTCAACTCTGCTGGTGTGCGGAGGTCAATCTCCCTACCATCAAGCATTTCCGACAACTCCCTTTCCATCTGAGCTAGGTCGAAGTAGGTGATCTCAGCTCCAGATAAAAACTCCACTAAAAAGTCAATGTCACTCTCAAGCGTAAAGTCTTCTCTTAACACTGAGCCAAATAAGGATAACTTGCGGATGTGGTGACGCCGACAGAATTCAGCAATTTTGTCATTCGGAAGTACGATGGGTAACTGTTCTAACTTTGGCATTTATCTATCGCTTCCTGAGTGTTTAACATTGAATAATTTAGATTACTCTAATCGCAATAATTTATGGAAATGGTTAGCTGATAATTGATTTCTGTAAATAGTTACATATTTGCTGAAATAATAGAGCAACAAAATTAATTACACATTATTATTGCCTATCCCTTCGCTTTGAAAACTGTGCCTTCTTTGGCGGATGCTTACCATGAAGTAATTACACTAAGATTTTCTCTTGTTCGTCCTTGTAGAGATTTTGTAGCATTCTTTCAAATTTGTATTTTCTTTAATTTTCATACCCAAGATAGGATGGCAAATCGAGAATATTTTACAATTAAGTGTAGAGTGAGCATTGTTCTGCTCCTCAAGAAATCAAGGTCAAAACTATGGCTGAACTTAGAGAAGACGAAAAGATTATCCAATTTACTTTCGGGCTTAATGAGCCAGAATTGGAGGATGAGGAACGGTTGAAGATTTCCAAGAAACTACTGCGAGAATTACGCAACCTCGATGAAGTGGAAAGAGCCGATAGAACAGAAGACCTAAATCCAGAAGCAGGCAGTAAGCCAGGTTTTGCCACATTGATGGGGACCTTGACAGCTCAAGTCAGCTTCAATCATATTTTAGGATTTTTGAGTTTTTTGGGTGATCGCTTGGGAGATAAACCGATTAAAGGAAGCATAGCGGTAGGCAATAACAAAGTTGAATTTGAAGTTAAGAGTCGTCAGGAGTTGGCAGAATTTGAGAAAACAGCACTAAACCTGATTGCCGCAATGGGTGGGGATGAAAATGGCTAAAAAAGTTGCCTTATTAATTGGAGTTAGTGAGTATGGCGAAGGGATTCCGTCTTTGTCAGCTCCAATCAATGATGTGGAAGCAATGAAGCGGGTGCTAAAAAATTCGAACATGGGAAGTTTTGATACAGTAGAAACACTCACTGATCCCGATCCCACTGCTATGCGAATAGCAATACAACAAATATTTGCCAATTGTCGCAAAGATGATTTAGTATTGCTGTTTTTTTCTGGTCATGGAATTACAGATGATAACAACAAGCTGTATTTAGCAACCAAAGGAACTTCTAAAGATTTCTACAAAGCTACTTCGGTGCCTGCTAGTTTCATACATGATGTATCTCTAGACAGTTATGCTAAGCGACAGGCAATTATTCTCGATTGTTGTTATAGCGGTGCTTTTGCCGAGGGTTGGCAAACAAAAAGCGTAGGACTTAAACTCAAACAGGAACTTGGCGGAGAGGGACGAGTTGTTTTGACTTCTTCTACAGCTACCCAAACCTCTTTTCAACAAGAAGGGGAAGAGTTATCCCTCTATACACAATACCTCATTGAAGGGATTGAAACGGGTGCAGCGAATAAAAATGAAGATGGCAAAATTTATGCTCATGAACTGCATGAATATGCTACAACCAAGGTGCAGGAGGCAAAACCAAAGCAGAAGCCAGGAATCATTATTGATAGAGAAGGCTTTAATATTATTCTCAGTCAAGCTCTAGTCAATGATCCAGAATTAAATTTTCGTAAATTAGTCGAGAAATATGCAACTGAGGGTAGGATAACGACTGCTGGCAATCGTATATTGCAATTAAAGCAGCAAGAGTTTGGAATAGCAAAAGAAAGGTCAGATGAGATTGTAAATGAGGTGCTAGCTCCCTATCGCAAGCGCCTTGAACATATAGCATTTTATAAAGAAGCCTTTGCAGAGGCAGTTGAACAAGAATATCCAATTACCGAACGGTTGCTTAATGAACTCAAGGATCTTGAAGATGTTCTAGGTTTAGAAGATCAAGATATAGCAAAGATTAAACGAGAAATCATAGCAGAGAAGGAAGCACAATATCAAAGTCGGCAAGAGTTTCAACAACAAGAACGAGAAGAATATGAGAATAAACTTCAGCAATATGAACGGGAATTCTCGAAAGCTGTTGAACAAAAATATCCCCTGAGTAACTCTGCTCGCAATCAAATCAATAATTTGCAGCAATCTCTAGGAATTAGAGCCGAAGATATAACGCGAATTGAACAACCGATTCTGGCTGCCAAATATCAGGAGAAACTAAAAGAAGAAGAAGCAGAAAGACAGCGAAAACAGGAAGCGGAAAGATCTAGACAGCTAGAGCTACAAAAGCAACAAGAACAGAAAAAGTATGAAAATAAACTACAGCAATACAAACAAGAGTTTTCCAGGGTGATTCAGAAAGAATACCCAGTGGATGAGTATGTCCGTAATAAACTTAAAAGTTTTCAGCAGTCTTTAGGACTCAGGGATGAAGATGTAGAGCAAATTGAACAGCCATTAATCGTAGTAAAAGAATCAGAGTATCAGCAACGACTAGAAGCAGAAAGGCTGAAGCGAGAAGAGAAAGAACGACTCAGACAACAGCAACAAGAAAATATTACTTCACAACCCCAACCAAGACAATCAGAAATTCTCTCCTCGAAAAAAGCTCGGCGAAGTGTGCTACTCGGAAGTGCAGCTTTAGGTTTAGTTTTAATTTTCTCTGCGTTTTTACTCAATCCAACACCAAGTCCAGATTCTTCTGATACTGCCCCAAAACTATTGTCAGATAGTCAGTCCTTAACTGTACAGCCGTCTCAACAGACCAATCTAGAAACTCCTAGCAAACCAACTCTAATCTCAGCAACAACAGGAGTAGACTACGGGCGACTGCAAAAACTACTAGAAACGGGAAAGTGGGAACAGGCAGATCAAGAAACAACAAGGGCGATGCTTCAAGCTGCTGGCAGGGAAAAAGAAAGTTGGTTAAGGACAGAAGATATCAATAAATTTTCCTGTGAAGATTTAGGCATCATTGACCAACTTTGGCTAGAATTTAGCAAGGGAAAGTTCGGCCTCAGCGTTCAGAAGGATATCTATCATAATCTGGGGCAAGCAAGGAGTCTAAATGAAAGAGGTCTTAATTTTGGGGCTCGAGTAGGCTGGAATGGGGCTTTGACGTACTATGACTTGACCTTCAACCTTAATGCCCCTAAAGGACAACTCCCATCAGTGGCAGGTTGGAGTGGAATAGGGGGAGCCTGGCTAGAAAATGGGTATGTCTCCAGGGGTGCGTATGGTTATGTCTTTTCTCTCGAGCAAAGACTTGAAATATGTAACATATAGGGACTTAAGGTATTTTGTTAAGCTTTGTTTGGTGGTTTCTATAAAGAATTAAGATATTGGTTTTGTAGGTACAGATAGCTTTACCTATGTAGTTCAAGACAATGACGGACAATTTTCTAATCCCGCTACAGTTACCGTCACCTTAGATAATGTAGCTCCCACAATTACCAAAATTCAACTTCCCGACAATATTACAGAAGGAACAGAAACTACCATTACTGCTATTGTCAACGATCCAGGAAATGACGAATTAACCTATACCTGGGATTTTGGTGACGGGACAAATATTGTCGGGGCAAATAGGTCATTCACCATTACAGGAAATCCATACCTTTGTTGATAACGGAAACGATCAAGCATCAATAACTTCGACCCTCAATGTAACATTAAATTCGGAGAAATAGAAAAGACTTGTAGAAAATAACAAATCTCTTCTATTGCATCAAATACAAATAAGCCAGTAATTAGCAATAGGCAAAAAACTCATTACTCATTACTTATTACTTACTTAACTAAAGCTTCTCCTCTGCTATAGAGTTCTCTAGCATAATCAGTCCAAGTACCTTGTCCCCAATAACGGAAGCAACTAGTTTCTACCAACAAAACGTATAGCAATGCTTCTTGATATTCAGGAGTTTTGGTAACAGAAGGATCTTTAGCTACCAAAGAATCATACTTTTTGTGGAACATTGCACTAAGCTTATTCATCGGTTCGAGGACATTTTCATAACCTTTGACCCAACTCAAATCATTAGTCCAAGATGCCCCATCCATATGAAACTGATGATCGGTCGCTTTTAGTTCTTCTATGGTCTTAGCTACTTTTTCAGGAGTTGCTGTTTTCGGCTCTACTTTATTCCAAATCTTATGTTGTCCCACTGCTTGACAGGTTGGATAATCTTCAACTTTCACTCCTGCGGCTTCGAGTAATTCAATATATTCTGTACCATTGAAACCGGCAACCTCAGAGCTATTCTTGATCTCATACCAAACAGGGTGAAAATCGCGAGCGAATTCATTCATCATCACACCACCATTTTCCCCATCGGCGATTTGAGAACCACAGGAAGGAACGGATAGTTGACCAAGTTGCTGTTGACCTCTACCTTTAGCTTCATGGTAAGGTTGCATCTGAGCGACAAGTTTAGTATCAGAACCTTGGGTTTTAATCAGAGCTGTGATGCTGATGGTTTCTCCCTTGCTATTATGAGCGATTAAACGATTGGGAAGATATTTGTCATCATGCCACAACCGAGAACCGTCTAAGCGTTCTACAGAATCTTCTTGAACTAATAACCAGCGATAACCGCATTCTTTCAAAGCTTTGATATATTCGTAAAGAGTATCAGGGTTATTAGGAAGATGCATTTCTGGGGGAGAAAAGCCTTTCACCCTTTGTAAAGCTTCGTAACCAAAAATTGCAGCAAAATAATGTTGCCAGGCCTGAATTTGTAATTTAATGTCAGGAATGGGAGTAGAGGGAACTACTGCGTGAGACCACATGGTTCCTAACCATTCGACATAGGGTTGATATTGGGAATTACAAGTAATATTTTTGAGCTTATCGATAATATCATTGCGTCCCATCTGGGTTAGTCCCCAGAGAAGATTACCAGAATAGTCGAGCATAATCCGAGGATTACAGCCATTGACCACTAATTCAGGAATCCAATCTGCTATTCTTTCATAACACCAAGCAAAAACTCCTGCATTGTGATTATCACCTTCTCCCTGATGCTCAAACATATATTGAAGATTGGAGATTAATTCGCCATTCGCACCTGCGGGAATGGTGGGTTGGTGCATATGGAGGGCGCAAGCAAATCCCGATTTGATCTGATCGAGATTGAGATTACTCTGAGGCAGAAATACAGGTTGATCATGGTTAACGATTTGGGTAATCTCTGTTTCGTAACCACAAATATTGGGAAGTCCCGATCGCGTTTCGGTTAATCTGTTGTCAGATGGTACTGAAGCTATCATAGGGCTTAATGTTATTGCTACAACTAATTTACCAGTCTGATAATATACAAAGGCTTCAGATAATTAACTTAAAATTTACTTAAATCATTATTTAGCAATATTATGTTGCAATACGTAGTTAATTGTTGATTATTGATTGGTAAAAATATAAGAATGCTAGAACCGATAATAATTGCTCAGGATGTAGAAAAATGGTATGACAATGATTTTCATGTGCTCAAAGGTGTAACTCTTAGGGTTCAGAAACAGGAAGTTGTGGTTATTATGGGCCCTTCTGGTTCAGGTAAATCAACTTTTATTAGAACATTTAATGCTCTCGAACCTTATCAAAAAGGAAGCATTACTATAGATGGCATTCATTTATCCCATGATTTGAAGAATATCGAAGCGATTCGTAGTGAAGTGGGGATGGTATTTCAACAATTTAATTTATTTCCCCATCTCACAGTTTTGCAAAATATTACCCTGGCACCTATTTGGGTGCGGAAAAAATCGAAGTTACAAGCCGAAAAAATTGCCATGCAACTGTTAGAAAAAGTCGGTATTTTAGAGCAAGCAAATAAGTTTCCTGGTCAATTATCTGGCGGTCAACAACAACGAGTGGCGATCGCTCGTGCCTTGGCTATGCAACCGAAAATTATGCTATTTGATGAGCCGACATCGGCTCTTGATCCGGAAATGGTTAGGGAAGTATTAGATACGATGCGTAATTTAGCTGACTCGGGAATGACGATGGTATGTGTCACCCATGAAGTCGGTTTTGCCAGAGAAGTTGCCGACAGAGTAGTGTTTATGGATGGGGGCATGATTGTAGAAATCGCAACCCCCGATGAGTTTTTTAATAGTCCTCAAGAAGAGAGAACCAAACAGTTTTTATCGCAAATTCTCTAGAACCCCAATTCCGTAATATAAAGTTGACCAATTGACATCTATAGCAATCCTATGTGAGTCATGAAAACCGATAGTAGTGTGCTTGCGAAGCACTTGCTCTGCACGACCATCTTGCTCACGCGAGCGAGACGCTCGCACTTTTTCACAAATGATTTAGGATTGCTATCTATTAAAATAGGGGTTTAGCATTGCCAAACCCCTACTTTATCTGTCGTATCTTGATGCAGATTGATATCTTGATTCATTGTTTATTCCTTATCCCTCAATTACTACTTTACCTTCTGCTTTAGCAATACAGGTTAGAACATGACTATCTTCACAGGGTATATCATCATCATCATAAACAACTTTCCCTGAAATTTTTTTAAGCTTACATTGACCGCAAACTCCCATGCCACAACCATAAGGCAGGGCAATATTTTTAGCTAGGGCAAGATCTAAGATTGATTTTTCCCCGTCACAAGTAATCTCTTTTTCTGACTTAGTAAAGAATACTATCGGCATTTTGGTTTTGGACGATTCAGATTTGAGGGCTTGTCCACCATGAAATTTTCTATTTCTCTTCTGCTCTTGCTCCCCGCTATCCCGAAGCTCTACTTGCTTTTCCATCTCCCTCTGCTTCAGCTTAGAGCAAGCTTGGGCATAACTCTTGACAGGAGTCGTTACCGCAGCAGCAGGAACTTTGGTTGAAGATAGGACAGAAACAATTTTCTTCGGTTCTATGGTTAAAGTATTACTATTTTGACTTGTTTGAGTGACTATAGTTAGGGATTTGGCTTGAGAAGTGATAGGTTTCACTTTCTCTATCGAATTGACTTGAGGCTGATTTTGTTTGACGATTTGGGAAATGTCTAAAGCTTCCCCATAATAATTTTTCATCGGTAAGCTTAACTCTTCCATTAGAGATCTCATTGCTTTCCTAAAAGAATCTGAGCCACAAACGTAAACATTTCGCTCCCGATAATCAGGCGCTATCACAGGTAAAATTGATTTATTGAGTCTTCCTGTATATCCATACCAAGACGTTCCAGTTTTAGTACGAGTTACGGTAATTGCCAGTTTAAAATTAGGAAATTTTTGAGACATTAGTTCTAGTTCTTTGCGGAATATAATATCTCTCGGACTTCGCGCACTATGAACAAAGATAATATCAACATTCGAGACAGTATCACATAACCAACGAGCGATCGACATCATGGGAGCGATCCCAATCCCAGCAGAAATTAGTAAAATTTTCCCAGAAGAATTTACAAAATTGGGAAATTCACCCCTGGGTTGAGATATGGTGATCCTACTCCCAACTTGCAAATTTTTATATACCCAGTTATTTACTAATCCAGCAATCGGATTGGGAATATCTGAAGATTTAGGAATTTTTTGGGCGAGTGCCCCTGGCAAGGCATTCTCCCCCAAAAAAGGTACGAGTTTAACTGTGATATCTAGGGTATAAGGACGAGAAGGAGTTGAGGAAATAAAATAACATCTTTGTACCGACTTACCACCAATGTTTAAGCTTACAGTAATGAATTGTCCTGGTTTATAAGTATATGAAATGGGATCATTGCCAATAAAACGAAAGGTTCTAACATTATGAGTTTCCCTAATTACTTGGACGCAGTTTACTTGTAATTCTCCTTTTCGGTTAAGAGGTAGCTCGTTGGTTATGGCGATCGCTGTATCCAGTTGAGCAGCTACAGAGTGAGGTACTATAGATAGTCCTGACCTATACATACCTCGCACAGCAGAGCTTTTTAAGATCCCTTTGATCAACAGAAGATGATTCCCTACAGCAATAATGTCTGAGGAGTTGAGGGGATAATTTTGATTAATTTCAACTCTTTTATTATTAATACGTGAACCATTACGACTTCCCAAATCTCTGTAATAGTAAGTTCCATCCGCAAAAGCAATCTTGCCATGAAAGCGACTAATCATCACATCATCAAGCACAATACAACAGCGCTCGCTTCTACCCAAAATGCATTCTTGATTGCCTTGTTTTTGAGGAGCAATCTTTAATATGTTCCTCTCTTGAGGTTTTTTGAGATTAACAACGATGATTTCTGGCATTAGCTTTTGATACTCATTTATTTAGAGTAAGGCATAGTTATTCTCTAATTAATAGGTATAGCAGAGGAATGGTATGCAAGTTGATTCGAGGTGATCACAATTGGACAAAATTAATTAGATTTGAGTAACTATACTCAGAATATCGCGATCGCGTTAGTTAATCGTAACTCTGATTTTATCCGGAGTTGATTGCTCCTATATATTAAGTTGCTCGAAAATACGTTAAGCACTGGTTACGGCGGAAGTAAGTTTAGTTTGGCTAGACTGAGTATTGAGAGGCTGTAAACTGTATCCTAGTAAGGCGAAGCCCTTACAGAAGAATCCACGCTGGGGACGGATCTCAAATGCCGGTTGACTTTGCTCTCGCCATTCGGTCTCTGTGATTAAGAAAAATCCCTTTGGACTTCTAGCTAATTGGACAGGAGTTGACTGAGAGCGGGACACGAGTAAATGAGTTGGTCTAAACATAGTGACAGTTTTAAATTTCTTTACTTTTTCTGTTAATTAATGTAAAAACTTTTCAGGAATTTAGGAAATGAGGGAATCCGTAATTAGCTAACGACATCACTTCTTCCCATTTCAGACTCAGAATAGTACAAATACTCAGGCGGTTATTCCCCCCCCCCTCACCCAAGGGTTTCAAAGTAGACGCGGTTTATAACCTAATCGACGAGAGCCAGCTAACAGTTAGAGAACAGGTTCAGCGAGTCTAAGATAAGTAGGGTCTGCAAAACAAGCCGAAAAAATATTAAAAAAGAATAAAAAATTTTTTTTTAAAGAGATTAATCCATATAATACTAACGATAGCTTGAATTATTTTAGAAACAAGAATTAACTCTCCTTGATATATCCTTGACGTAATCGCTTGATTACACATACATACTACGAAAAATCTCAACAGCATACCAGGTTATTTGCCATAGATTCCTGTAATTTTTGAAATATCCAATTGTTGAATTTTTTCCAAGATGATTGTGATGAACATATGTCTGTTTCAATCTCTTAATTAATTGATAGCGTTTCTCGGATTCATGAGGCACATCTAACATCTGTATGATAACCGCTATAAATTGAGCAAGAAATTTTTTATAGCTATGTTTTCTCTTAGTAGTCGTAATTTTGCATGCCTAGAAATATCTTCTCCTTTTTTGAACAAAGGAAGCAAAAAAACATGAACGATAGGTTAACAAATGGTATCCCTGATGTCGATTTAGTCATTGTCATTGATACTAGTCCTTCGATGAAAGATGAAGCACAAGCTTTGAGTAAGGCAGCAGTAGCAGCCATTAGTACTACTAAATCTAGTTGCCCCTCAAATTTGCGAGTGACTTGGTTAGGGATTGAAGGCATCTGGAAAGAGACCCAATTTAATCAAACCATCAGAGACTATTTAACTGAGGAATGTAATATTTCCGAGTCTTCTCTTAAAGGTCGCAAGCGCGGTGAACTAAAATCAGCAGGCGCGCAAGAAGATGCTGCCAGAGCCATTGAAGATATCTCAGATTATTTTGATTGGCGCGAAGGGGCAGTAAGAGCTATTTTCTATCTTGGTGATGAAGCACTTGAAGGAGGCGGAGCAAAAACAGAACTAGAAGATATCGAAGCTGCCAATCTTGCTATCCAAAAAGCTACAGCCGCAAGAGTTACGATTCATACCTATTTCGGGACTTCTAAAAGCAAGCATCGAGCAGGCATTGCAGCTGAGTATAAGCGATTGGCTACAGAAACAGGAGGACAAGCTTTTACCCATCAAGATACCATCAAAGGCTTTACCGCAGTTTTAGAAAAAGTTATTTGTGGTAGTCGTACTGTCAAAGCTGAAACGGTAAAATCGCAACCAAAAATAGTATATCTTCAGGATTGTGTTGCTGGCGAATTCAGTAAGCTCTACACACTGGATCTCGCCACAGGAAAAGCATCTTTAGTGGGATCTCTAACTACTGATGTCTACGATATTGCTTTTGTGGGTTCACAACTATACGGAATAAACCAAGAAGCAGATAGCACAACTACTAAACTAGTCAAAATTAATTCTGCTACAGGTGAAGTAACAAAAGTTGGCGATATTGGCTTTCATGTCGTTGGCTTGGCATACAATTGCTTGAATGAGACTCTCTATGCTGCTACGGCTAAAAAACTAATTGCTATCGACCTAGAAACTGGTCAAGGTAAACCCGCAATCATCTTTAGTAGAAGTCGACGCAATTGTGGCGAAGTTGCTTTCGATAAGAATGGTAAAGGTTATATTTCCCTAATCGGTTCTGATAAAAAGAAATTTCTAGCAACCTGTGATCTCAATGCCAAGAGAATCAGAGTTATTGGCAATATTGGCTTTCCAGACCTTGCCAGCATGGAATTTGTTGGGGAAGAGCTTTATGGGGTCACTGGTAACTTCTTTGATTTAGGCAAAGACGGACAAATAATTCGTATCGATACGAAGACAGGCAAAGGGACTCTAGTTACTACAACTACTCCCCTCGGTCGTTGGGCTGGCATAACTATTGGTGAGCCAGTCACCGAAGTAGCACCAGCCATAACTCCAGACACAATTCCAGAATCAGTTTCTGACCAAGAATCTCAAACAATTACAGAGGAAGATATGAAACTTTTAACTATTGATACCAAAGAAAATTGTTACGTTATTGATCCTAGCAGCATGGAAAATTTGCAACAAAATGTTGCTAGTAGTCTGACTCTTGATCAGGGCACTTATAACATCCAAATTACTAGTGGTCGCTACAAATATAGTGCTAGTAAAACAGCAGGAGAACCTTCAGTTGTCCTGTGGATTTATGGAGAAGATGGCAGTACTTTTATTAATAACAATACGGGGTTTGAAACAGGAGCAACTTGGATAACTTTAAATGGCTACAATGACCAGTTGCAACTAGAAGTTAAGGGTCAAGCCGTTGTCTGTGGTTTATTTTTTGATACTAGCGATCATGATCGCCAAGGTTCGGTTAACCTTCTAATTAGCAGTGAAGACGTATCTTTGGCTCCCCAAGAATTAACCGTTGATAGTCAGCAAAACTGTTATCTTCTTGACGAGCAAGATTTATCTCATCTCAAACATTGGGATTCTAACTTTATCGAAATAGAACCAGGTAACTATCGCATTAAAATTCAAGAAGGCAATGCTAGTTATTGGTCAGAAGACAAAAAGTTCCAGCTAGAACCTTGGGCTTTACTTTGGATTAAAGCTGGTAAATTTATCCCAAAATTATCCGCAGCTGAAGTAGACGAAAGTTGGAGTTCGTTAAATGGCTTCCAAGACGAATTGATTTTAGAAGTTAAACAAAAAACTACCCTCTCAGGATTCTTTTTTGATACCTATAAAGAAGATAACGAAGGACAAATTGTTCTGATAGTTGAATCCCTCGATGCAACCGAATTTGCTCAAATATGCGAAGAATTTACTAGCAAGATTACACAACAAACAACTACAAGCGTTGGCGGTACCGCTACTGGTACCAGCAGCACAACCGTAACAACTTCTAGTGAAAGTACGATCAGTGCCAGCGAAAGTGTGACCAGTGCCAGTGAAAGTCTGGCCAATATCAGCGAAAGTGTGATTAGTGCCAGCGAAAGTGTGACCAGTGCTAGTCAAAGTCTGGCTAATACCAGCGAAACTGTGATCAGTGACAGCGAACCTGTGATCAGTGACAGCGAAAGCGTGATCAGTGCTAGTGAAAGTGTGACCAGTGAGAGCGAAAGTGTGACCAGTGAGAGCGAAAGCGTGATCAGTGCCAGTGAAGAAACTGGAGTAACCTCTGTAGGAGTGGGAGTCAGCCAAAGCAGTGGTTTCCAGGGTAGTAGTAGTTTCAGCTTCCGCTTTGACGAAGCCCAAATGGAGCAAATGTGGCAGCAAATGGCAACCAAAATTAAGGCTTCGGTAGCAGTAACAGACGAGCAGGATCGGGAAAAAGAAGCTCGCTATTGGGACAGTCTCGAAAAATGGCTCCTCAAAGGCTATCAGAATCAAGCTAATGAACTAGCGATGCAGATAGCACGGATGGAGTTCATGATGAAATCCATCACTCAACAGATGGAGGTAAGCTTTAATCAGAACTTCCAAGCTTGGTCTGGATATTTTGATAATCGTCTCAATGACCTGATTTCCACTAGAATCACTACTATAGTTAATGATCAAGTCAATCTAAAAATTGCCGATCAAAGTCAGAATATTACTAACCAAGTAGTTCAGCAGATCAATACTAAAATGGATAATAGTATTGATACTATAGTTAATCAACAAATTACTAACCTAAGTTCTAACTTAAGCAAAGAAATTGAGAACAAGCTGACAGTTGATCTGGAGAAGCAAGTCACCAATGCAGTCAATGTAAACATTGAAAATCGATCTACAGAAATTAATACTCAGGTGATTGAGCAGCTCCAAACTGAGATGGATAATCGCATTGAGAATATTGTCGATCTCAAAGTTGCTAACCTCAGTCAACAAATCACCCAAATAGTTCAGGAACAACTTGATGAAAAAATTGGTGCTGTAGTTAATGTCAAAACCCAAGATTTGCTACTTCAAATTCAGCAAATCCAAGATAGTATTGGTAACCTTAGTCAAGAAATCACCCAAATAGTTCTCGAAAGGCTTGACGAGAAAATTGATGCTGTCGTGAACGTGAAACTTCAAGATTTAAGACTTCAAGTTGAGCAAATTCAAGGCATTATTGATAATCGGGTTGATGTTGTCGTAAACTCAAAAGTTGCAGACCTTACTCAAACTATCAAAAATCAGATTATTGAGCAGATTAAACCAGATATTGACCAACAGATTAATGTTGTAATTGATCAATCTACAGGCGATAATGCGGATCTAGTACTCAACAACGTTAGGAAAGAGGTAGATAATCTGATCAATGCCAACTTTGACAATAAACTACTGAACTTCCGTGATAATCAACTAGCGACCATCATCCAAAATGAATTAAATCAGAACTTCACTGATTCAATTACGGCAACAGTTATCAATAATGTCAAACATCAGCAATTCTTCCTTGATATTAAGCAAGCAATTGAAACCGATATCAATAATTTCTACGCACGCTTAGGACAGTTCCAGACTCAGTTGTATCTCAAAATAGAACAAGGCGATACTCAGCTTTATAACTGGACTCTTGAACAACTTGTTGCTCTCCAAGGCTGCATGAGCGATCGTCAATCTCTGGTGGACATGTTTGAGTCCTTTGCTGCCAAACTTAAAGATGAATTGGATAGTGCTCCTTGCGTGCAACCCAGCCGTTTCACTCCATTCACTAAAACTTGGGAACAGTCTCAAATATCCCCTGCACAACCTCAGCAATTGCCAGGAAGTTAATAGGTAATAAATAAATTAGGTAATAGGTCAAAAAATTTATGACCTATTACCCAAGAAGAATCTCCAAAAAAATTAAAGCTCTAAGTTCCAATCATGTTCTAAATTATTTCTGGTTACTTCGATGCCAATTTTTTCTAGAGATGCGAATAATTTACTTGCCGCTTTATTTGCCAACTCTTTTGCCAGCTCCTGATTGTCATTGTGGGAAGTAAGTCGTATCACTATTTCGTTATCTATCAATTCGGCATTAAAGGTCATTTGACTTTGGTTCATGGGTAAAGAAAGATCCCTAGAACAACTAAGGTTGGTTAATGAATAATATGATTGTTCAGACCAAGTTTAGTCTTGAATCTCTAACTTGACCACTAATTTTGAAAATGAGTTATTTCTATCGTGCGGTGCTGCTCTCTTGCGCTATATTATTTCAGATCTTTTATGAGGACAGACAAGGAGGTGTAATTAGACTCAAACCCTTTGGCAAAACTGCTGCACCCGCCTAGTTAAGCCATCTGCGATCGCCACACGGTACTTTGTACTTCAAAATAGACCCTAATGGCGATCTTTCTTGGGCAAATGAAGCTTTCAAGGTATACAATCTTCAGCCTTTGCCCAAGTCTCCCAAGGAAGTTAAGTTACCCGAAGGCATGGAGTTTGGTTCGCCAGAGGCAGAAACTTTTTTACAGCAGTGCTGGACTTCTCAAACCCATGTTACTCTTTCTCCGTAACGATTTTTGATTAGTAACGCCAACATAATTTCTTGTTCATTTAAAGTATTAGGAGGAATAAATATGGCTTCTGAGTCTAACAAAAAGGAAGGTAATCTATTATATGAAAAAAGTGTTGTAGACCAAGAGGAACTTGATAGTGGAGAAAGGACACAATTTAATCCTCAAGTCAAACATTTTAATTCCCAGAATATGGCTTATTTGGCTCGATGTGCTAGAGCTGTGTATGGTAGGTTTGAAGCTGAAGGGAAAGATCGTTCTAAGGCAGACTCAACTGATAGCCCAGAAATTAAGGAAGAGTTGTCGAACACTCTTGGATATAACTTTGAGAACACTACTAAATATGACCCTAAAAAGCCTAGTGCCGAACTATTCACTTTTATGTCGCGTCAGACAGAAACCCAAGGGTGTGTAGTGGGAGATGAAGAAAAAATAATCGTTGTTTTTCGCGGGACTCAACAAAAGCTGGACTGGCTGGCAAACGCTAAACTGCATCAAGAAACCTGGACTGCAACCCGCAAGATTGGCAAGGTTCACGTAGGTTTTTATGAAGCCTTTGTATCTGTATGTTCCAAGATGGAAGATTACATCAAACAACTGTGGACTAAAGATCAACCAATTTGGGTAACTGGACATAGTTTAGGAGGAGCATTGGCAACCTTAGCTTGTGCCCACATAGAGTTGCAAATGCCTGATGAGTATCGGGTAGCTGGAGCCTATACCTTTGGACAACCCCGGGTCGGTAATGATGATTTTGCAGATGCTTTTGATGAACGCTTAAAAGGTCGTTTCTTTCGCATCATGAACCAGAATGATGTAGTTTGTGTCCTACCATCTAAAGTTTTTGTCCAGCCTTCCAAACTAATTGTACCCAAACCAATTCGTTACAAACATGTGGGCACACCAATCTATTTTAATGACAAAGGGGAACTGGTTTATGATGCCAATTGGTTCGAAAGAGTTGGCGGTCGAGTTAAGGGTATTGTAGGCGACTTTGTTAAAGATTTTGGGCAGGATATCTTAAACCTGGAGATGCAGGAAATTGCCAAGCTGGAAATTAGTACTATCAGAGATCATTTTATAGCAGAGTGTTATTTACCTTTAGCTAAGGAACATCTCAAAAAATTAACCGAGGATAAATTAGAAGCCGAGAATAAAGTAGATTAATCTCTGGGTTGTTCAACTGAATTTGAGAATGTCACCAACGATAAAAGTAACTTTTCTAGATTAACAACACAAAACAAATAAGTTAAGTAGTATTTATTACAAAAAATAAAGTGTTTGTCAAGGTTTACATAAATTATATGTACAATTTATGTGAACCTCAAAATTTGAGGTAAAACTTGTTGAATTTTTCAGATAATTGGGGCAGTAATTTTTTTGCTTCAATTTTTGGTCAATTTAAATTAAGCAAGAAAATTTTTTAAAGGTATGTTTTCTCTGATTGTAATATTTTGTGGCTCTCCAATATTTGTGAGGCCAAATTAAAAACTAAAAAGCTCAAAGCCTTACATAGTAGAGTAAAGTTTTGACAGTAGAAAATCTTTTAGTTTCTTGAGAAACCTATAGGACAAGACTTTTATCTGATTTAGCTTCTCTGAGCATACATATGAACTGAAATGGTCTATTTTGTCTCGCTCGAAATATCTTGTTTTTTTTAAATAAAGAACCCTCCAAAAAAAGTCTCAGAAACAAAGTCTACTAATCTAAAGAGTCAGAAATTAGGAGAGTAATCAAGAAGGATAACAAAGAAGATAGAGGTTAAATGTCTATTATGTCTCTAATATTTCTCAAAATCCATGATTGCAAATTCTCTTCCCTAAATTTGTTACCTTGCTCTTCTAAGCATTATGCAGCAGTTTTGTAACTAAACAATGGAGAGATTAAATATATGAAACGCCTAATTGTTTGTTGTGATGGAACTTGGCAAGACCTGGAATGTCCTTATCCCACTAACGTCGTCAAAATGGCTCAAGCTATTGACCCGATCGCCGGTGACAGGATCGCCCAAGTAGTTTTTTACGACGAAGGCATTGGTACGGGCGGCAGTACTGAAGTTCAAAAAAAAATAGATCTGGTTGCTGGAGGTGCGATTGGTAAGGGCATTGACAAGAACATTCAGGATGGCTATCGTTTTCTCTGTCTTAATTACTCTCCAGGTGACGAAATTTATCTGTTTGGATTTAGTCGCGGTGCCTATACGGTGCGGAGCCTTGCTGGCTTGATGTATAATTCTGGGTTGCTCTCACGCCCTAACATCCGCCACATCCCAGAAGCCTATGAACTGTATCGCGATCGCCTCAAGCCAGACCACCCGAATATTGCCGATTTTCGCCAGAAATATGGGTTCAAAACCGCAAAATATGGCGATCGGGTTCCGATTACCCTGCTTGCTTGCTGGGACACAGTCGGTTCTTTGGGGATACCCGATCTTACCTCCTTCCTAAATCTCGACCGCAAGATTAACGATCAATACCAATTTCATGACCCTAAGTTAAGTCCAATTATCCAAAATGCCCTCCATGCAGTTGCTATTGACGAAAAACGCAGCACCTTCTACGCCAGCCTAATGGAGAAAAGCAATCGAACAGAAGAACAACGGCTAATTCAAAAATGGTTTCCTGGCGATCACGGCTGTGTTGGTGGGGGTTCAAAAGAACAAAGTGGTTTGTCAGACGGCGCTTTACAATGGATGACTGACTCGATTAAGGAATTAGGGCTTGGTCTTGAGATCGATACCAGTGTCATTCCCACTGGTGTTCATCCCGATCCTGACGCTGAATATAAGGTTGAACCGAAGAGCATTATCGGCAAGATGACGAGAATTTTGGGTACCAAAGTTCGCAAGGTCTCAGATAACTTTGATGACTTACATGAAAGCGTGAAAAAACGTTGGCACGATCTGGGAGACTATCGTCCGCCCAATTTGCAGAAACATAGCTTCAAGCTAAATGAATATTTACAGTAGATTAGGCGAATTGTAGCGACCTAATTATCAGACTATAGTTTTGCTAATTCTGGCAATAATTGAGCAAAAGCTTTGCCCCGATGACTGACTCGATTCTTAGTTTCCGAGGACATCTGGGCAAAAGTTTTTTGTAATTCGGGGACATAAAAAATCGGATCGTAACCAAAACCACCCTCACCACGAGTTTCTCTTAAAATTTCTCCTGGACAAACTCCTTTGGTTTCTAAGGCAATAGTACCATCGGGACGGGCGATCGCGATCGCGCAAATAAATTTTGCTTGACGCTGGGACTCTTCTCCTAAAGCAGTTAATAATCTAGTAATTCTCTCGGTATCAGTCTTGCCATAGCGAGCAGAATAGATTCCTGGCGCACCATTTAAGGCATCTACTACTAAACCCGAATCATCTGCGATCGCCCATTCTCCTAGAGCCTTAGCTACTTCACTAGCTTTCAGACGAGCATTGGCAATAAAAGTTGTTCCGGTTTCGGCAATTTCTAATTCTTGGGGTTTTAATTCCAATTGCCAATTCAAACCCGTTAGATATTCTGCCATTTCTCGGAGTTTTCCTGGATTACTTGTCGCAACAATTAACTTTCTTGACATTAGATTATCTGAGTAGCTGTCTAAAATCAATTACCTACACTTGATCTTTAATATTAAAAGGAGTAGCATGACTACCCCTTGTTCATAAAAATAATTATTAATTATAATTATCTTAAGCTTACTCGTTACAGAAAGCTTTCACTGTTTCTTCTAACTCTAATTGTAATTGAGCATCAGTTGCCATAGTACCTAAAGATTCTAACTGTTCATCTGGGATTTCTAAACCATAACTGGTTAAAGTTTGACTCAATAAAGACTCAATATCTACTAGAGATGTTTGTAATTTAGGATCGCTATTATCTCCTGTACATGCTAATGTTTTTAAAATTTCAAAATCTTCTTGACTGATATTAAAATTAGTAGTTTCTTGGGCATTGATTTCTGTGGAAATAGCTAAGCCAAGAGTTATGGCAATAATATATACTATTTTATTCATATTCTGTTTTTCCTTATAAAATAAAGAAGCTTATATTATGTTTGTAACACATAATATAAATATCGAACATTAGTATTTTAAGTTAAAAACTAGATCGTAAAATAACTACGGAATCAGTAATCGTTACAATCTTGAATTAGATTTTAGGTTCAAGTAGATATACTTATTGGTTACGTCCCATATCGACTAGCTAAGAGCTAATCACCAAGGGATTTCAAACCCCAGCAAATAACTCTTGCCAAGTTTGAGCTTGCTGAGCTGGTTTAGTTACTATTTCCACAATCTTATTCTTGGCATCATCATTAAACAAAGCTTCAATACAAACTTCTGCCACTTTCTGTCTGGGAATACTGCCTTCAAATAAAGTATCAGCGGGCGACATTAAAATCTGCTCTGTATTATCCTCATTTCTCAGTCCCCCTGGTCTAACGATGGTGTAGGTCAAACCACTTTGTTGTAGATAGGTTTCTGCTTGTTTTTTCCAGAAAAGAACTAACCAAAATAAATTAAGCGGATGGAAAAATTTAGAGACACAGAGGGAAGAAACTATTACAAAATGCTCTACATTGTATTCTTTGGCAAGATTAACTAGGTTTTGAGTTCCTTGAAAATCTATTTGATAAGGCTCGGTAAAATTAAAACTGGGAGTAGCTCCAGTGGCACAAATTAATAGATTACAACGAGATATTGCCTCGGTTAGCGTATCTGGTTGGGTGACATCTCCCAAAACAAAATCTACTCCAGAAGGAAATAATTCCTGTGCCTTTTCGAGATTTCTCACTAGAGCTGTTACCGTAATATTACGTTTTAATAATTCTTTAACTATATGTTTTCCTGTTTGTCCAGTAGCGCCAACAACCAATACCTGCATAAGAATCTAAATCACACCTGTTTTAATACAAAAATGTTTCACTGAAAATATCGACCCCCTCATTATAGGGAATTTCTCGTTAAGCTTGCCCGTCTCTTGGTCAGCACCGAAAACGGAGGAGTATTTTGGTTTAACACCAACAATTGAATTGGTAGCCTGGAAAAAAATATGCAGTTTAAATTTATACAAGCTCAAGACCCCAGATTCGCGAAAGTGTCAACTCAGAAGTCAACTGTACCCAAAAAGTCCCTAGAAATCACTAAGCCTTTTTTGTTTGAAGGTAATTTTGTCGGCTATATGGATATGTATAGCGATGCGGATACAGTAGCGAAATATCTTGATGCTCATGATCATTGGTTTGTCAGTTGTGCTCATCCGATGAAGGTAGAACCGCTAGGAAATAATGGCTATACCTTAATAGTGGGTCGTTTTTCGTCTTTTGGTTATGAAGTAGAACCTCAGGTTGCTTTAGTCTTTCATCCTGCTCAAAACCGAGTTTATACAATGCATACTGTACCAGTCCCTAACTATGAATATCCCGGTTATGAAGTGCAATATGATGCTGCTATGGAATTGCAAGAAATAACCCCTGAGCAAATTCTAGGAACCAAAATTACTAAGGTATTTGCTGATCAAGAATCTATTCCGTCAATGGTCACCAGGGTTAGTTGGCAATTAGATTTGACTGTGACAGTTGATTTCCCTAAGTTTATCTATAAATTACCAGTTTCTTTAATTCAAAAAACAGGAGATCACTTATTATCTCAAATTGTGCGTCAGATATCTCCCCGTCTTACCTATAAAGTACAAAAAGATTTTCATACAGGCTTAAAGTTACCAATGCCACCTAAAACTGGTAGAACATTGCAAAAAGTACCAAAGCTATCAAACTCCAATGATGAGCAAGCCGCCTAAACCATAAATAATTATTGATCAATTGGGATCGAGTAGGCGAGAAAATCGGGCTCGATTCCTTTAAGTTGTAAATATTGAGGCTGAATCTGTCGATATGGTGGAAAGTCAAGATGATTCAGGACTGTTTCTGAAACTAAGATGCTATTGGGGGCAGCATTTTTTTCTAATCTAGCAGCGATATTTACCACTTGGCCGATCGCGGTATAGTCTTTTCTTTGTTGACCACCAAACATTCCCACAACAGCGTCACCTTGATGAATGCCAAAACGCAATTGTAACGGGGGAAGATTCTTGTCTACACCAATTCCTTGGGCTTGCCATTTTTGATTTAAGGGTTGGAGATAACTGTACATTGCTTGCGCCGTAGCGATCGCTTTTTGACCTTGTTCTTGGGGAGATAAGGCTTCTGGTGCCCCAAAAAGAGCCATAACCGCATCCCCCAGAAATTTATCAATGGTACCGCCTTGCTCAAATACAGCTTGAGCCATGGCCTCTAGATATTCATTGAGTAATTCCGATAAGAGGTTAACTTCTAGTCTACTTGATAGGTTAGTAAAGCCTACTAAATCGCAGAATAAAATCGTGACCGATTGCAGTTCTGGGTTGAGATCAAGAGTTAGTTGGCCCGCTGCCGCTTTATTGGCGATCGCTTCTGGCAAGAATCGTTTTAAAATTGATTCAGTCAGATAGTGATTCAATTCTGCAACTTTTTGCTGACTAATTTGAAGTTGTTCTGCCTGTTTTCTGGTCTTGTCATAAAGTCGGGCTTGTTTAAGCGCGATCGCTGCTTGAGTAGCTACGGCTTGTGCTAATTGAATTTCTGAGGGCTCCCATTGACGCGAAAGAGCAGATTGACGCAGAGTCAGACTTCCCGTAATCTCTCCATTTAGAAGTAAAGGCACAATCAACAAAGCTTTAGATTTAGCACGCCAAGGTAAATCATGTCGAGCTAGTTCCTTTTGGGCTTCGAGATCTTGAAAAACTAGTGGTTTGCGCTCTTGTAAAAGTTTTTGGAGAACCGGATTATCGGCAATTTGGACTAAAGAAACCGTTGAATTTTGATTGTGGGGATTCTCATTAGAGAGCAATGTTGATTCTTGAGGATTATAAAAAGCGACGCAACGCATAAAGCGATCGCTTTTTTTCCAAAGAGAAAGACTGCACCCATCTACTCCTAAAGCCGAACCTAATTCGCTAACAATAGTATTAAACATTACTTGAGGCTCTAAACTACCCCGAATAGCATTAATAATACGGTTCAGAGTAGCTTCTCTTTGGGCTAAATTCCGCATATTTTCATAAGCTTCGATTTGGGCGATCACTAAACCCGCTTGAGTCGCCATCTTGCCTGCCAATTTTATTTCTTCAGGTTGCCAATTACTTGCTGGTTGACAGCGATATAAAGTGAGAGTGGCTTTAAGATTTGCTTGATCAGTTAAAGGGATTGAAAGACCAGACTTGATCTTGAGTTGTTGACAAGCCGCATCTAAAAGATCTAATGTTTGTCCCTGGGGCTGACGCTGGTTCTGACCGCTTTCTTTGGCAAAGTGACCTTGCCAGGGTCGCTTGTCAAGATCGTTAAAAATGACTAACTTATCGGTAAAGGATACCGTTTTTTGCCAAGTCTCACTACTAATACTTAATAAATGCTCCCGATTAGCTTGATAGTAAAAACACTGTGGCTGATTGCTCAAACTCTCTTGAGCACAAATAGTAGCAATATCTGCATTTAAAACTATGCCAATAGTCTCTACAATGTTTTGACAAATAGTTTTCCAAGATAAACTATCGAGTCTGGGACAGGACAACTCCACAATGATAAGCTCTTTAGACTAAAGCACATTGTTATTATTCCCATACGGCAAAAAAAAAAATACACTAATCTATATATTAGATAATTAGAATAAATAACCTTAAATAAAAAATAGTTTTTACTGAATGTTTTTTTTATCTTCAACAGAAAATGATGATAAATGCAACACTATGGTTCGTAATGCTCAAAGAAAAGATGTTTCTGAATTAGCGACTACTATTGTTGCTTGCTTTTATGATTTTCCTCCCATTTTGAGTTGGATCAATCCACTTTTAAAATTAACGATCTCGGAAGACTTACGCTATCGTCTCCAAAACTCACCTCTGCTCTATTGTTGCTTAGTTGCCACGAAAAACTCACAAATTGCTGGTACAGTTGAGATTTCTCTTCAGCAACCCTGGTGGGCGATCACAGCACAATCCCCGTATATTTCCAACTTGGCAGTCAAAAAAAACTATCGCCGTCAGGGAATAGCCAAAAAATTGTTAACTCAATGTGAACAGGTATCTCGTAATTGGGGTTATCGAGAAATTCGGCTTCATGTATTAGCAGACAATCACTCTGCCCAAAAACTTTACCTGGGGATGGGCTACAAATGTATCTCAGAAGAAACGAGTTGGCACTTTCTATGGCCTAATTATTCCTCACGTCTATTAATGAAAAAAGAGTTAGACAATCTTGACTAAAAATCTACCAAGCCGACTTATATGTTCTAAAATCTTAAAGAAAATATAAAACTATAAAATTTTGTTAAGGGGAGATAGGGTATGTATATTGTGCAGATTGCCTCAGAATGCGCTCCTGTGATCAAAGCTGGTGGCTTAGGAGATGTAGTCTATGGACTAAGTCGAGAACTAGAAAATCGGGGTCATTGTGTAGAGCTAATTCTCCCCATGTACGATTGCATGAGATATGACCAGATTTGGGGGATTCACGAAGCCTATCGAGGTCTGAGTGTCCCTTGGTATGGTGGTACTATCAATTGCAACGTTTATTGCGGTTGGGTACATGGGAGATTATGTTTCTTTATCCAACCATATTCGGGGGATAACTTCTTTAATCGAGGCTACTATTATGGTAGCAATGACGATAATGTGCGCTTTGCCTTCTTTAGTAAGGCTGCTTTGCAATTTTTGCTAGTTAGTAATAAGCGTCCTCATGTAATTCACTGTCATGATTGGCAAACTGGTTTAGTTCCTGTGCTGCTATATGAGATCTATCAGCATCATGGTTTGGGAGGACAAAGAGTCTGCTACACAATTCATAACTTCAAACATCAAGGGATTGCTGGTGGTGATATTCTTTGGGCAACTGGCCTCTATCGTGAGGATTATTACTTCAATTATGATCGCCTCAGGGATAATTTTAATCCTTTTGCTCTTAATTTGATGAAGGGAGGAATTGTTTATTCCAATTATGTCAATACGGTTTCTCCTCATCATGCTTGGGAAGCCCGTTATCAAGATGTCGGATACGGTTTAGGTCATACTTTAGAAGTTCATCAAAGTAAATTTGGTGGCATCCTCAATGGTGTTGACTATAGTATCTGGAATCCCGAATGCGATCGCCATATTCCCCATCATTTTTCTCTTGATGACATGGGTGGTAAGGCTCTAAACAAAAAAGCTTTGCGTGAAAGATTGTTGTTACAGGATGTTGATAAACCGATCATTGCCTATATTGGCAGATTAGATCAACAAAAAGGGGTGCATCTGGTACATCACGCTATGTATTATGCTCTCAATAGAGGAGCACAGTTTATCCTCTTGGGTTCTGCTACCGAATCTAGTATTAATGATTGGTTCTGGCATGAAAAACACCATCTCAATAATAATCCTGATGTTCATTTAGAGATTGGATTTAACAGTGATTTAGCCCATTTGATTTATGCAGGAGCAGATATGATGGTGGTTCCCAGTAATTATGAGCCTTGTGGCTTAACCCAGCTCATTAGTTTGAAATATGGTACAGTGCCCATTGTCAGGGGCGTTGGTGGATTAGTGAGTACTATTTTTGACCGCGATCACGATCAAGATCATGCCGAAGAAAAACGCAATGGTTATGTGTTCTATGAAACTGATAACCATGCTTTAGAATCTGCTATGGAAAGAGCAATCGGTCTCTACAAAGAATTTCCCAAAGAATTTGAACAACTCAGACAACAAGGGATGGAATATGATTACTCTTGGAGTAAGTCAGGTGCCAGGTATGAAGGAGTTTATGACTTCATTAAAGCCTTTTAAGCGGTGTGACCCTGCGGATTTTTGAGGACACGCATTCTGACGAGCGACCCTGCTGCGGAAACCGGCAGCTGAGGAACGCGCGAGGAGGTTTCCTTAGAATAGTGGTTCCCAAAGGGTGCGGAGCAATGTCCGTAATCCGCCAAGGAAGCGGTCAGACCCCGCGTCGGCGTAAGACGCAAGGGAATGCTGACCAAGAGACGCCCTAAAGGATATGCGGAGCGGTATGCTTTAGCGCTAGCTTCGCGTCACGCACAGGGCGTACAAGCTTTCGAGGTTCCCTCGAAAGACAGCACTTCACCAAGAGAAGGATGAGGACTAGGACTATTTTCTTACTCCTCTGTTCTTTCTAGGAGGTGCGTAAGCGGTGGAAACTCCTAAAGGGTTAAACAGTTTGTTTATTCTGGGTAACCCTTTAGGCAGTTGTTTCTTAGGGAAACCACCACCGCGAGAGGAAATGCTGCACCAAAGAACTGACTTGGGAATGTCCACCAATCAAGACTTGCACCCATTATTTTAATTATTTTCATATTACAAGAGGTTAATTAATGCGTATTCTGGTTATGGGAGGAACCCGTTTTATTGGGGTTTATTTAACTAAAGTTTTGGTAGCACAAGGTCATGAAGTAGTTTTGTTTAATCGGGGTAATAAACCTGCACCAGTAGCGGGCGTTAGCCAAATTCATGGCGATCGCAAAGATCCGATTCAACTCAAGGAAAAGTTAGCTAAAGAAAGCTTTGATGCTATTTTTGACAATAATGGACGAGAATTAAGCGATACTCAGCCTTTAGTCGAGATTTTTCAAGATCAAGTCCAACATTTTATTTATGTAAGTTCAGCTGGCGTTTATCTTAAATCCGACCAAATGCCCCATCGAGAAGGTGATGCGGTTGATCCTAAGAGTCGCCATAAGGGCAAACATCAAACGGAAGCTTATTTAGCCGAATCGGGGATTCGGTGGACTTCGATTCGTCCTACTTATATTTATGGCCCTCAAAATTATAACGATCTCGAAGCTTGGTTTTTTGATCGCATTGTGAGAAATCGTCCGATTGTGATACCAGGAAATGGTTGTCATATAACCCAATTTGGTCATATTCAAGATTTGGTTAATGCCATGGCGGCGGTGATTGGGAATTCTCAAGCTATTGGTCAGATTTATAATATTTCAGGCGATCGCTATATAACTTTTGATGGGTTAGCTAAAGCTTGCGCAACAGCGGCTGGCAAATCACCTGAAGAAGTTAAGCTAATTCATTACGATCCGAGTCAATTTGATTTTGGCAAACGCAAAGCTTTTCCGATTCGAGTACAACATTTCTTTGCTGAAATTAATAAAGCAACGCAGGAGCTAAATTGGCAGCCAGAATATGATCTAATATCAGGACTTAAAGATTCTTTTGTTAATGATTATTTAGCTTCAGGACGAGATAAAGCAGAAATTGATTTCTCTCTAGATGAACAAATCCTGGAAACCTTTAAATAGTAATAGTTTTGCCATGATTTCTATTATCAGGGATTCCCTCTAGGGGCGAATGGCCATTCGCTCCTACTCTATCTGCAAAACCGATTTATCCCAAATTAAAGAATGTTTGCTACACATGCAATTTAGGTAGGGGTTTGGCAATGCCAAACCCCTAAACCCCTACATTTATCTGTCGGATTTTTTGTTCAAATTGGTATTAATCGCAATCGCGGTTGTAGTTTGCCGTGTTCATTATACGAACATGCTTATCTTCTCGTATTCAAGGCAAAGCTCGACAAATTCAGCATTCGGCCCATTTACGTAACAGATTAGCAATAGTTTTAGAAATGAGATCGAATTCAACAGTTTTACCCTCCTTAGCAAATATTGATCGCCTTACCGTATCGAGATCGAATAGGAGTTCTCGATCGCCCGCATCCCGAATAAAACTCTGTACCCAACCCACTGCAACGAGACGAGTACCTTTGGTCACTGTACTAACTCGATGTATAGTTGTAGAGGGATAAATCAGTGCCGAACCAGCATCTAATTTAAAACTTTTTTCATCCTGAACTCCCTCGGTGATCAATTCTCCACCTTGATATTCCTCTGGAGAATTTAAAAATAGGGTAAAAGAAACATCTGAACGATAACAATTGCCCATTATGGCATTATCCACATGATGATCGTAGGACATACCCTCGTCATAACGGCTCAAGAGCATAGAATGAATTGCTTTAGGACGAACTGCCGTCTGAAATAAAGCATTGCGATTTAAAGCAGCTTTAATTTTGCCTTGAAGATCTTTAGTTTGAGATGTTCCCCCTTTAAGTTGCTTATTGTTTTTAACCAATTTGGCATGCCAGCCAGCCGTCAGTTTGCCATCCACAAACTCCGCCTTACTTAAAATACTATTAATATCAGTTAGCTCTTCTGAACTTAAAACATCTGCGATCGCAAAAATCATGAATTGCAGTTGGAGATGATAGCGGTATTGACTTGAATAAAAGGTTTTAGGTATCCAATTTTACACTCAATTGTTCCAAAAAGTACTAGGAAAATATTTCTTTCTCCCTAACACCTACCACCTAAAACCTTTGACCTTCAGAGCATAGCCCCCACAATTAGTCTCTATTTTCGCAATTCAATTTGAGAAACCAGACTATAAACTTCAGAAGGGGATTTAACTGGGGTTGCTGGCGGATTGACCGAAGGCCAAGCAGATTTTAATTCCGCAAAACTCTCAAGAATCTTCTTATGAGCTTCGAGATCTTCTTGCTGTTTCTGCCTGCTGATATTTTGATAGAGTTCTTCAGCATACATAACAAATCCTCGCGAATCCTGATATTCTACAAGTTCCACAAATTGATTATTCGCGATCGCTGCTTCGTATTCAGCCGCCGCATTTTTTAGTAATTCAACAATCACATCCATTACCAGTCCAGGAGACTGAAGTTGTTCTGCTGGTAAAGCAGCGACCGCGCCATCAATCGCAGTTAAGGAATCAGAGATCGCTTGTTGTGTCTCAGGAGATTCTGGTGCTGATTTAAATAAATCCTGCATTTCCACTAAAGTTGGTTTGAAATCGGCTACATTGCGTGCCGGTAATTCGGCTTCAATGTCACTGTACAATTCTTCCACAGGATGCCCGATATGAGGCTCAGCTTCTTCGTAATTACCTTCAGCAATGAGTTCTTGAGCCACGATTAAATGACCTTTCATTAAGCCAAGGGAAGTCAGATAGTCTACATCAGCATTTCCGCTAGTAGTGCCGCCTTCACCACCTTCGCCACCTTCGCCACCTTCGCCGCCTTCACCACCTTCACCACCTTCACCACCTTCACCGCCTTGAGCAATCAGCAACTCAGAGACCATAGAATTAGAATCAGCCGCAACTTCTAAATTATCATCTGCAACATTGGCCGCTAGAGTCTGAGAGCCGGTCGCACTCGCCAAACTAACGGCTAAAAATAACTCTATAGCTTTGAATTTAGTTGCCATTTCAATACCTATTAATACTATTACAATACAATTACTGAAATAGTAGACTATCATTATTGATATCAAATTTCAATAACTTAAAAAATAATTAATTTTAATTGTCATAGAAGCTAATTTATGTCTTGTCTGCAATTACCTTAAAAAATCCCATACAACCATATTCAGCAATATAATCTTGATGGGGATGAAACATATATTTACCAGAATAGGGATAAGCAAATTCTAAAATATGCCGCTCCGCCGTACCCATACTAATTACATCACTTTCTAAGTCGGGTTTGAGGGTACGACCTGTTTTTAATACTTGAAACATATTGGCATGAATGTGAAAGGTAACTACTGGATCGAATTCGATCATGTTCAGTAAATATAAGCGCACTAGTTGATTCTGATAAATCGGTATCGGATAATTGCGGTAATAGTTGGGAATCCCATTAAAAGCATAGAGCTCATTCTTGCCATCATCATCTAAGTCATAGGCTCCCATCACTAACACCATTTCATCTGCGGGAGGACGACCTTGTTTGGGATCGATGATGAATAAGCCATAAAGTCCTTTACCAATATGACGAGTGACTGGAGCAATATGGCAATGATAAGGATGGACGCCATAGGGTTGAGCATCAAATTCATAGACAGTTGTTTTACCCCGTCTCACTCCTTTGATCCCATCCATTTCCACTGGATGTGTGCCGTGAAAATGAACGCTATGGGAATGTCCATCTTCATTATGAAAAATTATTCTTACGCGATCTCCTTCGGTGGCTCTTAAAGTAGGCCCTGGTAAGCGATTGTTATAGTTCCAACTCACATAGGTTAGGGCTCTGTTTAGCTGGACTGTGGAGTTACCGGCTACTAAGTTAAATTCTCTGACTGTACGACCATTTTCTTTCTTTAAAGTCCCATAATCAAATTCCCGTAAAAGGGTCATGGGATTGTAACCGAAGCCGGAATTATCGATATTTTCTGGTATCGGCGGAATTTTTACTGAGCTAGCAGAAGTAGCTGGAAAATAACTTAATTTAACAGCAGCATAGGAGATTCCCAATCCTGCTAGTCCCCATTTGATTAATTGGCGGCGGCTCCAATTTGGCCGCTCTTGATTGGAGAAGTTAGGCATTTATTGAAACAAAAACTAGTGATGTACTCCCATCGCCTCCGCAAGCGGTAGGCGTGGGCTTCCCGCTCACGAAGATAATATTATTCAGTAAACAGTTGATAATACTTACTTACAGATTAAATTACAACACAATGCTAGTCAGAATGGCTCAAAATAATTAATAGCAGATCGTTAGTATTGATTGCCTAAGCTTTAACCACTTTAGTTTGAATACTTTCTATAGAATTTCCTAAGGTACGGGACTTTACTGCACGGAACATGCCAAATCGGCAAAGACCACTACCAAAGGCAATTCGCATCAGTAATAAGGTTGGGACTTCTCTTAGAGATTTAATTAAGCCCGAAACACCAAAACGAATCAGACCTTGTGGTCTAACTATTCCTTGCCAAATCGAATCAAACCAAGAGGGCAGAGTTTCCTGTGTCCAATCTGCTGTTACCACAACTCCTTCGGCTAATCCAGTTTCTGTAATTAATTCAGAAAAGCCTTCTATGCTAGAAAAAGCTGGATGCGACCATTGGTCTAATAATTGACGCATTACAGGTTTTTCCCAAAAATTAAGAGGTAAGGTACGCTCATCTCGCTGATTCCAGTCAGCTACAACTAATATTCCACCAGGCTTTAATACTCGCATCATTTCTTGAGCATACTTGGCTTTATCTGCCATGTGAGGACCTGCTTCGATCGACCAAACAACATCGAAACTATCATTGGGGAAAGATAGTGCCAGAGCATCATCTACCTGAAATTTAGCATCAATTGTTTGCGGGGTTAATTCCTGGGCGCGCTTGACTTGTTGGGGGCTAATAGTAATTCCCGTAACGTCAAAACCATAATCTTTTGCCAGAATACGGCTGCTGCCACCGATTCCGCAACCGACATCTAAAACAGTAGTACCATGAGGGAGCTTGTCTAAGCCACCCCATTTCACCATTTCATGTACAAAGTCGGATTTAGCTTGCAAAAAATTTTTGCTTCGTAGTGGTGAACCATAATGACCTAGATGGATATGCTCGCCCCAGTAAAATTCTAGAATACCGTCTTGAGTCCATTCATCATAGGAATTGGCTACGGTTTCGGACGATTCATAATTGCGAGGAGTAATTAGGTATAACGTAATCCCTACTATTAGGAGTAAAAGAAGAAATCCCAGGAAGTAGTATATGTACATGTAAATGAGACCGCAATATTTGTTTACAATTTTGTTTTCATAATATCAAGTTATCTACACTTAAGGCTTTTGCCAGTATTCGAGCTAATTAGATTTCACCTTTGCTGGGGGAAGTTTCACTGGTACGCTCAATTTACTTTTCTTAGCGGAGTTTATTAGGATTTATTATTAATTAGCTCCAAAATAATTTACAATAAAAGTAATCAGCTATAGCTAAAAATTCTCAAAAAGAGCAATACTTCTCTAAATCCTAATCTCGATCACTTGAGGAATCAAAGTTATGTCATTAATTCATTGGGATAAGTCCGTACTTTCATTTCATCTAAAAGAAATCATTGAAGATGGTCAGGGAAATAACCCCGTTGCTTTAGCAGGACTCAGTCTAATCGCAGCCAGTTCTCTCCTAGTGCCTGCGGTAACAAAATTAGGTAGACCTGTTCTGAAAGCAGCAATTAAAAATAGTTTAGCTCTAGCTCACGGGGGCACAGTATTACCAGCTAACTCTTCAACTACTGAACTAACCAAAATTTGGCAGCAGGCAGCGATCGCTACTCAGAACGAACGTTTTGTTGCTAGCTTAAAGCGATTAATAGATTAGTTAACTTGAGTCTCATGATGAGACTCAGTATTTGGAGTAGGGGAAGCCATTAAACCTGCTGCTACAGATGCTTTTTTGGCTTGTTCGGTAGCTACTTCGGCTTTAGCTTCGGCAACGATATCACCGATTACTTCTCCCGTTTCCGCGATCGCTACTTTACTTTTTTCATATAAGGTGACCCCACCTTTAATTAATGTTTTAGCTAAAGGTTTCGCTAGGGGAAGTACGGTGGGGGCTAAAAAGGTAATTCCTGCTCCTATTGCTAGAGTTCTTAATGGGTGATTGGTGTAATTATGTTTAACTTGTTGAAGCATAGAACTTCCTACTTTTTGGATGTTACTAGTCATATTGTCGATCCCTCCTAAAATTAAATAGTTGTTAATTAATGGTTACTGGAAATCCCAGTATTTTTTTCTTCCCACTGATGTTGTACCAGAGGACGAAGACTGTTAAGTCCAGCAGCGATCGCCGAACCATTATGAACTACTGTAGCGATGAGAGGATTTAAGCCGACTGTAGATGCTAAACCCAATGCCATTAAATTGGGAGCAACCACCAGCAGGGTATTTTGTTCAATGAGGTTCTTGGTTTCCTGGGCAATATTGAGTGCTTCAGCTAAGCTGGCAAGATCATCATTCATCAGCACCACATCAGCTATTTCTCTGGCAATATCCGAGCCATTGGCAAAAGATATTGAAACATCGGCATAAGCTAGGGCAACTGAATCATTCAAGCCATCACCGACAAAGGCCACAGTTTTTCCAGATAGTTTTAAATCACGAATGAGTGCCGCTTTTTTTTCCGGGAAAGCTTGGGCATGAACTTGGTTCAGAGGAATATTTAATTCCTCTGCTACTATTGTAGCTCTTTGTGGGTTATCTCCCGTTAACAGATGAATGGAGTGACCTGAAGCGTGCAGAGATTCTATTAAAGCAGGGCTTTCAAGACGCAGAGGATCAGCATATTGAATTACTCCTTGTAATTCACCCTCACAGGCAACATAGATTAGAGATAACCATTCTGAGGTGGCAGATTTTTGTTTAAGATCGCAGCTATGCCGTAGTGGCAAAGTTCTCTGTTCTAAGCACTCTAAACTAATGCCCTCTTGTACTAAAAAGCGATCGCTACCTACTAAAATTTTCTGGGACTCAACAATGGCACGAATGCCTAAACCAACTTCATAGTTCCATTTTTGGCGACGGGGAATCTCTATATTCTGGTTTTGAGCATAATTGGTAATTGCCTCAGCTACAGGATGGGCAATCCTCTGTTCGGCAGCAGCAGCTAAAGTCAACACTTGTTCGGCAGACATTCTGCCTGGTATGGTTTGAATTCCGACAACGGTTAATTGCCCTTGGGTTAAAGTTCCCGTTTTATCAAAGACGACTGTATCTACCTCTGCTAATAGTTCGATGGTTCGTCCACTGCGTACTAAAATGCCGTGACGGGTGTTGTGGTTAAGAGCACCTAAAAATGCTGTCGGCATAGAAACCCGAATACCTGTTACAAAATCCAAAGTCAGAATCGAAGCTGCCCGAGTTGGTTCTTTAGTAATGGCTAAGACCACACTAGCTAACACGAGAGAAGGTAAAATTAACTGATCTGCTAGCTGGGATGCATAATTTGCCATGCGAGTATCGTGTACGGGGGCATTTTGCAACATTTCTAAACTAGCAGCCGCACGAGTCTGGTTGCCTACGTGATCTGCACGAATGTAAATTTGTCCCGAACGAGCTAGAGTCGAAGCGTAAACCACTGTTCCAACTTGAGCCACAATCGGCATCGACTCTCCAGTAAGTTGCTGTTGGTCAATTGTCGCTACCCCTTTGATAACTTCTCCATCTACAGGGATTTGTTCTCCAGGATAGACAATTACGGTTTCTCCTGGTTGTACTTGATCACTTTTAATTTGTACGGGTGTTTCTTCTCTTAAAACCCAGGCAAAATGTCCGATCGCATCGAGGAGATCGGCGGTTTGAGTTTCTGTAGAACGGGCAGTGCGCTCACGAATGAGATCTCCTAGTTCATGGAGTGTAATCACTAAGGCAGGAGTTGCTAGTTTACCTTGCCCATAACTCAAGCCTACTGCTAATAAATCTAGGCAGTCGATATTGATTTTGCGATCGCTTATTAGACTTTGACTAGCTCTTTTAAAGATGGGTAAGGTGACAGCGAGCAGACTAGTAATCGCGATCGGTCGTAGCCAAAGTAATCTGCTTTGATTACTTAACCAACTAATGACCGTAGTGAAAACAGGTAGGGTTAAATTCGACCAACTTTCAATTTCTGAGGTTGGCTTCTCGGATGAGGGGCTGGTGACTAATTCAGAGGTAGCTGCTTGTTGAAGCAACTTCATCAGATAAGAGGTAATCTCTGTCGGGGAAGAACCTCTATAGCTGTAAGTGATCGCGATTGAAGCTGCAAAAGTATTGATTCTGACGTGAATTATTTGAGGTTGAGCCAGCAAGAATTGTTCAAGGTTGGCTGCGTAATCTGAATCATCTTGTAAGCTGTAAATACGAAATCTCGCTCTACCTGGAATATGATGTACCAAATGAGGTAGAGAAAGATCAACCTCAATATTTCGTTGGTCTATTACGGATAGATTACTGCTCAAATCACTACACCCTTCTTAATCAGTTATCAGTCGTCTTCTGCCTTCATCAAATAATGTTCCAGATTCTTATTAGACAATAGGCTGAGGTACTTGATGCTCTTGTCGGACGGTATTGATAATATTCATTAAACGCATCCCTAATTCCCAATCAGATAGCCCTTGATTGTCATAATTAATAGTAATTGAAACTGCTGCGCGATTAATTCTGACTTGTTTAACATGGGTATCTGCCTCTAAAGCCTGTTGTAAACGATGGGCAAAATCAGCATCAATTGCTAGTAAAGGCATCCGCAAACGCACTCTTCCTGGTATAGCATGGACGATCTCATAGCCTTGGAGATTGGTCTCGGATTGCCCAGTATCTTCGCCCGTCGCAACAGAATCACTACTACCCGCAATGGCTTGAGGTTTTTCTTGTTTGAGTTGGCTAAAGACCTGACGAGCTAAACTTGCCACCAATAAATTGACCAACAAGGCGTTAGAGCCTCGCAGTTTAAACTGGCTGGTAATAAAGACTCCGAGTGCCACTGGGAGGATCATTTCTACTTCTCCATGTTCCTTTAAAAATGATCCAATCTGACTAGTTGCTTCTTCCAGATCAAGATTACTGAAATTATTAGTTGAGGTTGTAGCTGTCATGGCTATGATTAACTCCTACTCTATCTATGAGTTTAACTACAAATGTGCTTTTAATGAATAAAAAAGAATTAAGAAAAATTTTCCCCTCTTGTGAGAAGTATGGCTCTAGCTCGATATCCTGTGGATTCTAAAGCTTTAATCAAAGATTTAACACTAATCTCTAGATCATTTTTTAGTATCGGTATAGTTTATGAATCTTCCTCCTTTGCCTCTTCACAATTGTGCAAAATTACCGCATATTTGACGCCTTGGTGATTAGTGACCGCATGAGCGTCATCTAGGGCGTGAATGCTATGAATTTGAGCTTTCGTGTCCAATTCTTTCGGCAGATGGGGAGAACCAGGATGGTTGATATCTATCCATTCATAGAATTCAATCGTGTCAGGATTGCAGAAAGTACAGCCGTGACATTTATCGGGAATCGGTACTTGGCGTACCCGACCTTTCTTAATTAACTTCGAGAGCATCTGTCTGAGTGCGCCTCCATCGATATGAAAGTGTAATTCCATTTCGGCTAGAGAGACGCGATGATAATCAAGTACAAAGTCTTGCAGTTCTTTAAGGATCATTTATTACTCTTGCTCCTATAAAAGTAGTTACAGGGCTTGTTATTAGCAAATGGGGGGACAAAAATTTTACGAATTATTGAGGATTGCGAAAAAAATTATTTTGAGGGTGATAGCAATAAGGTATTTCTGTTAATGCTAATATTATTAAGCTAGTGGTTTTGGTTGGTGGGATGTCAAGTAAAATAAAATCAAGCTTCTTAAAGACTTAAGGCTTTAGTCCTTTCAGTCAAATAGAACCTGATTTATAGCTAATAATTTTCAATTAGTAACATCATCAGCGTACCACAATAGGCTAACAAAAGATATGGACAATATTAAAAAAAGTTTAATCTTATTCTTTTTTGTCCAGACGTATTGCCGACAAATCTTTTCTCAACGGATTTTCCCTAGCGATATCAAATCTCTAATGATAGTTACTCCTGATACTGCAAGGGTTATTGATAATGGCCGAGAAAACCCAATAGCGATCGCAACCATAACTTTTTTCTAGGATAGATTTACTTTAACTTTGTGGAGATCTTCAACCTGTAATTGAATTTCTTTAGTTGGCGATTGATCGCTAATGGCATAGATGTTTTAGAGCTGAAACGCCAATATCCTTGCTTAGAAATTAACCATCGCTCGGAAAAGCAAAATTTTATGCGGACAATTCATCTTTTCCGGGAATCTCAAAAACTCGTAAGTATGGCAGCCTATAGCTACGGCATTTTCGGTAACATCAGTTTTGTATATTGAAGATGATTTTCTAAGACAGAAAAAGAAAAAAATGATTTTGCACCCTGGGATGATATCAATTCCCCATATTGAGCCAACTGAAAACTTCAGATACGGTTAAATCCAATTCAATTGAATTTAAAACAGGTAAAATATCGCTTCCTTGTAATAATTGGGGTTGTTGCCCTGCAAGAAAAACTAAAATGCTACTATCGTCAGGATCGATAAACCAACCTAATTGACTGCCAGAAGATAAGCAGTGAAGAATATTACCTATAACTTTGTTGGGCTTTTGTTCTGGAGAAAGTATTTCGATTGTCCAGTCTGGATGTAAGTTAAAGTTATCTTCTATGTCTCCTGCTTGATTAAAATCAATATTTCCCCATAGAAATACAGCGATATCGGGAATTATCGATCTTCCACCAAAGGTGCATCTTAATTTAGGAAAAGCGCGAAAAGCCGTTGCGCGGGTTCCCCGCATTGAGGCTATTGAGCAAGAAGCATAGGCAATTTTCTTGGTTTCAGTCGCCTCATTAATCACAGTACAAAGTTTGCCTTGTAAACGACTATGTCCCCCTTTCGGCATTGGTTTCTGGATAATCTCACCGTTTATATATTCCGTAGCTGGTTTAGTTTCAGGTAGCTGAAGAAATTCTTTTAAAGATATTGGTTGGGATAGAGTACTCGTCATCTTCAATCTAAAAGTTGCCAGAAACCTTATTATATTAGAGATTTTAACAGAAGTTTTATCTCACAAAATAAATATGAAACAGAGCAATGTACTTCATGAATCTGAGAAACGCTATGGATAAAGTCCAAAACATTTCGCACAGACTGGAAAGTTATAAATATGTTTATCGTTTTATTTACTCAAATAACAGTGACAGTCTGGTTTTTCAATCAGAGATTGGGCTAGAGAATTGAGAGCAGTAGCTGCCAATAAACCACCACCGAGAGAACCAACTATCGTAATATAGGGAATGCCAGAATGCATCAACAACCTTTTAGCTGCTGGTGCATGACTAAAGCCAATGGGCATACCGATAATTAAGGCAGGATCGAGTAAATTATCTTCGATCGCTCGACAGATGGCGATTAATACGGTCGGAGCATAGCCGATCACCAAAATACAACCAGAAGCTAGTTGCTGTAAATTTTTGTGCCAAGAGGTTGAATGCCAAAATTCTTGTTCAGCTTCTGCGGCATCTGTAAGATGGGGATTATCAATTAGAGTTGTTATCTGACAGCCGAGATGAGCCAGACGAGTGCGATCGCAAGCAGCCACAATCGCGGGAACATCGCCGATAATCTGACAGCCAGATTTGAGTGCATCTCTGGCAGCAGCAATTGCTCCTGGACTAACTTGAACAAAATTAACTAAGCTCACATCCCCGCAGGCTAAGACCAGTTGAGCCAGGAGATCGGCTTCAATTTCCGAGCGATCTGATAAATCAGGTAGTAAAAGCGTTAAAGATTCGGTAAAAGATTCGGGATGAGAGAGCGTAGCCGTATCGAGATCAGCCCAAAAGGTTTCAGTCGCGGAATCTTGCAGTTTGGCGATCGCGTCGGTTCTAACGCTTTGACAAAGGGTATCTCTTCCCAATAAACCTTCTAAAGCAGATGCAGTTTGTCGCAGTTTAGCAATTTGTTCAATAACACTACGATATTGCTGCTGAAGATGAGGGATCAGAGCATCGGGTTCTGAAGGCAAGGTTTCAGTTGAGAGTAATTTGCGAATATGTTCTAATTGAAACCCCTGTTGTTTGAGAGCAACTATTTGATGTAGTTGTTGGACATGACTTTCTGCGTATAGGCGGTAGTTACACTGCGATCGCTTGGCTTCGGGCAACAGTCCAGTCTGATGATAGTAACGTACCATGCGTGGAGTTAAGCCATTGCCTACTTTTTCCGTAAGCTGCTTGATTGTTAAGTATTGTTCCATAGTCCTTGACCTTGACACCAATGTCAAAGTGTAGTCTGAGTATGTTGTCAGAATTTATCCCAGCAATGGCTCAAATTACTCTTAGTAAACTTTCCCAAAAATACACTGATGCCTACGCAGCAGCTATCTGTGGTATTTTAGTTATCTTCGGTTGGCTTGGCCTCTATTTCAACTGGATCGGTGTAGCTATCTTCATTTTGACCGCAGCTTATGTGATCGGAGGTTATGAAAGTACTAAGCAGGGGCTAACGACCCTATGGCGGGAAAAAGAGTTAGATGTAGACTTGCTAATGATCATAGCAGCTTTGGGCGCAGCTAACTTGGGTTTATGGCAGCGGGATTATTATTTAATTATTGATGGCGCAGTTTTAATTCTCATTTTCGCTACTAGCGGGGCATTAGAAACTATTGCGATGAAGCGTACTGAGCGCAATATCAAATCTCTTATGGCGGTTACTCCTGATACTGCCAGGGTTATTCATGATGGTCGAGAGAACCAAATAGCGATCGCGCAGTTAGAGGTGGGAGATGTAGTCTTGGTGAAGCCGGGAGAAATGATCCCCACCGATGGCATTATTTTGGATGGAGAAACTGCGGTAGATCAAGCTCCGATTACGGGAGAATCGATTCCTGTAGACAAAACTATCGGGGATGAGGTTTTTGCGGGTACTCTTAACGGCAATGGAGTCTTGCAAATTAAGGTTCATCAACATCCAGAAAGTAGTCTGATTCAAAGAGTCATTCGTCTCGTCGAACAAGCCCAAACTCAAGCTCCGCCTTCTCAGCAATTTGTGGAACGTTTTGAACGAGGTTATGCCAAGGTCATTGTTTTATTGGGTATAGTTTTAGGTACCCTACCGCCTTTTGTTTTGGGATGGGATTGGGAAACCACTATTTATCGGATGCTAATTTTTTTGGTAGTAGCTTCTCCCTGCGCCTTGATGGCATCGATTATGCCGACATTGCTATCGGGTATTGCCTATGGAGCAAGAAAAGGGATTTTATTTAAGAATGGGGCGCAGTTAGAAAAAATTGGTCGGATCAAAGCGATCGCTTTTGACAAAACTGGGACTCTCACAATGGGACAACTAGAGGTCGTAGATATTATTCCCGCAGCCCCACATTCGGCGGAGCGAGTGCTAGAATTAGCTGCCGCGATCGAATCTGGTTCGGAACATCCCATCGGCGAGGCTATTATTCAAGCAGCTACCGAAGCTGGCATATCATGGCAAAGCGCCACTCACATCCAAGCCAAAACGGGTCAAGGAATTGTGGGAGAAGTGGCAGGAGTTAGGGTTACAGTGGGGAAGGCAATCGCGATCCCTTGCTCTGCTGAATTAAAAGCAGCTAGTCATAGCTTAGAAAACGCAGGGAAAACCGTGGTCTGGGTGAGTTTAGCAGAAGAAGTTATCGGGATCATTGCTGTTGCCGATACAGTTAAGCCAGAAGCTGCAAACGCGATCGCGAGTTTAAAACAACTGGGAATTGCCGCCACAGCCATGCTGACAGGAGACAATCAACGCACTGCCCAAAGTGTAGCTCACATCCTGAATCTCGATCAGATTCATGCTCAATTATTACCTGAAGATAAGCTAGCAGTTATTACACATCTCCAGCACAAGTATCAAAATGTGGCTATGGTAGGAGATGGCATTAACGATGCTCCTGCTTTGGCTGCTGCTACTGTGGGTGTTGCTATGGGAGTTTCTGGCACAGATGTCGCTTTAGAGAGCGCGGATATTATTTTGATGTCAGATAACTTACTTAAATTGTCCCAGGCAATTCAACTTGGTCGTCGCGCTAATCGCATTATCAAACAGAATATCACTTTCGCTCTCTCTTTTATCTGCTTGTTATTAATTGCTAATTTAGCTGGTAATATTAATTTGCCCTTGGGAGTAATCGGTCATGAAGGTTCGACCTTATTAGTAACTTTAAATGGTCTGCGATTATTGAAATGAGTCGGTACAAATTTGTAACTGATGGGTCAAATCAATTACGACTTTCGTGTAGGTTTGCCCATAAATTGAAAATTTTCTTAAATTGCTACGAGGTTAGAGCTTGTCTAGGAATTAGTACTAATTTTAATTAGCGGTTGACAGAAAACCGACCCAATTGGATTGGCTTCACTCTAATTACTTAATGGGTTATGCATGAGCATGGACATAGTGACGAGTCTGATACTCAAGTAAAGATGACATTAAATGAGAAATATCTTCGTTCAGATTCCATTTCTGAGCTAAAGGTTCTAAGTTGTCTCTATGAGCAACAACTTCCTTTGCTTCGGATAGACTTTGCTCAACTTCCTTTACCAAGCTGGCAAGTTTCCGTTTTTGAGGTTTAGGAATGCAGTTGTAGCCTCTAAAACGATCTATCAAGTAACCAGCTTTTCTTAGTTCTTCTGAATCTAAATCGCTAAGTTCTGGAATATAATCTTCATGCCAGAAAGCTAAGGCGATTGGCTTTAAGTCCTCCGCTGAAAGACTATAAAAAGGAGAGCTAACAGCTTTTCTAAATTGTTGTTCTAAACTCATTATGCTTCCTCTTTAAGAAGATTTATAGCCATATTTATCCTTGGGATCATGGGTTGAAAACCCCGCCCTTTAGGGCGTTCCAATAAGGTTTAATTATAGTATTGCATCAAAAGCTGCCTCATGAAAAAATAAGACCATGAAACAGCTCAGAGGATTTAAATTCAGATT
>JASJDR010000256.1 GCA_030065615.1 Xenococcus sp. MO_188.B8
AACTTCCCCTTAGACTTAGCTGCTGGTGAGTCCGCTCCTGTTGCTTTAACTGCTCCTGCTATCAATGGTTAAGAGTTAGTTAGTTATTTAGCTGAAAATATAATTTTGTTCTAAGCGTCTCCTGAATCAGGGGGCGCTTTTTGCTTGCATAATTTCTCAATCTATAAGCTCTTGGACACTATAAATTTAGTCGCTTTTATAATTTTGTAATACTATATTAAATAATGTTTACGACACATACAATTTAGGTAGGGGTTTGGCACTGCCAAACCCCTACATTATCTGTCATGTTCTTTATTCAAATTAGTATAATTTAAATTCCAAGAATAACTACATTTTTAAGTAAATTATTCGAAATTATTGTGGTGATTCTTCAGTTAGCAATTATCTTAAAAGATTAAGGATAGATTAACATTTAGTTAATGAAAATAATGATTTTTGTTCACAAGTTCTTCAAGTTTGGTCTCTAGTATTAAAGATAGACATGGCAGGTATTTAAGCGAGAGATTAATTGTGATGAAAACTTATCTTGCGCCGAATCAAAACTTTAGTCTTAATCAGCCTACAGAGCCTCAAGTTTTGCTTAAGGAATTACAAAGAATTCGTCAAACTATAATTCATGAAGGAGATAAAACTTTTAATCGCTGGCGGCCAGAGATCGCGCGCCAATCATTTGCAGAAAGTGCTTTAAACTTAGCTTACTATTTAGCTTTAAGAAGTGAGGATTTGCGTCAATTACAATTAGCTTTGATGCCTTGGGGTTTATCTTCTCTCGGACGCATCGAATCGCGAGTTCTACCCAACATAGACGCAGTAATCACTACTTTGGGGGCTGTATGTCATCAAGATCCTTATCTTTTGCCCCAACGTCCTTCTTTAGCCGCTTTTTTGGCTGGTGATCGCTTTTTAACTCAACATACCGAAGAGGTTTTTGGTAAGTCGGCAAACCAGAGGCGAGTCAGAATTATGGTAACTTTACCAACAGAAGCAGCGGAAAATTACAAATTAGTCCGAGAATTAGTCCAACGAGGGACAGACTGTATTCGTATTAACTGTGCCCATGATACGAAAGAACAGTGGGCAGCAATGATTAAGCGTCTCCGTCAAGCGGAAATTGAAACAGGGCGTTCTTGTACGTTGTTTATGGATATCGGAGGGCCGAAACCTCGCTTAGGCAAGGTTTTACTAGCCAAAAACCAACAACGTTTGCATCAAGGAGACAGATTGTTATTGAGCCAAGAAGAACCCCTCACTGCTGACAAAAAGATTTTTAAAGCTAACTGCACTATTCCTGAAATTTTGGGTCAACTTAAAGTCAAGGCCCAAGTATGGATCGATGACGGCAAAATTGGCGCGAGAGTTAAATCTTTATCTCCTGAAGGAGTTCTCTTAGAGATTACCCATACTAGAACTAAAGGCGAAAAACTCCGTCCTGATAAAGGAATTAATTTCCCCGATACCGCTCTTAATCTCAACCCCCTAACTAACAAAGACAAAAAAGATTTAGACTTTATTGCTACTAATGCAGATATCATTGGTTACTCATTCGTCCAGCAACCTGCTGATATTGAATTACTTCAGCTAGAATTACAAGCGCGCTTGGGCGCTAATTGGCGTAAACCAGCCATTGTGGCAAAAATTGAAACTCCTGAAGCAGTCAAAAATTTGCCTGAATTGATCGTCACTGCTGCTGGGCAACAGCCCTTTGGAGTAATGATTGCCCGGGGATATCTGGCCGTAGAAATTGGTTATCAACGCCTCGCAGAAATGCAAGAAGAAATTCTGTGGCTCTGTGAAGCGGCTCATGTTCCTGTAATTTGGGCAACTCAGGTGTTAGAAAATTTGGTCAAAAAAAGAATTCCCTCACGGGCAGAAATTACCGATGCGGCTATGGCTGAGCGGGCTGAATGCGTTATGCTAAACAAAGGAGCTTATATTTCTGAAGGCGTTACTATCCTTGATGATGTCTTAACTCGTATGGAGACACATCAGTCTAAAAAAACACCCCAGTTAAGAGCATTACATTCTTGGTAAAGGAGGGAAAAACATGACGGAAGAATCAGATAACATCAAAGAACAGTTTTTATATCCCATCGGCAACTATTACGGTGAATTTACCCCTCAAAACCTAGTTTTTAATGCTAATTTACAGCAATTTGCTCAACAAGTATCTTATCTTTGCAGTTTAGAGGCTAATGGCAAAATTAGTCCCCATGATGCTTATGATGAAATTAAAAAGTTCTGGAAACAGCTAAAGCGATCCAAGAAAGAACTTTTAGATAATACGGATTTTACCCCCGAGGAATAAGCCTCTGCTAGGAATTATTAAGTAATAAGTATTAAGTAACAATTATGTAAGTATTAAGTGTAGATTAAAAGCAAGGGAGCTTCACTTGGCTAGAAAGCAGGGGGAGAAATGGGCGATAAAGAGCACGCAGTAACAATCAAAGAATGGGCTAAAATTGCGATCGCAAAACACAGTCGTAAAATGCTCAAATATGAAGCGGGGGTGCTCAAAGATAAAGATCCCGAAGACTTACATCAAATGCGAGTAGGAATGCGTCGCTTACGGAGTGCGATCTCGGGATTTGCGATCGCGTTAGACTTACCAGCGACAGTAAGTGAGCGAAATATCGCGAAAATAGGTCGTTCTTTGGGTAAACTCCGAGATTTAGATGTATTACTAGCTGCTTTGGCCAATGATTACCGACCGCAATTACCTAAATCAGAGCAAAAAAATTTAGATAAAGTTATCAAATCTCTGAATAAACAGCGAAAAAAAGAATTAAAACGGGTTCGGGAAACTCTCAATAGCAAACTATATCTCGATCTCACCCAAGGACTACAAAATTGGTTAGATAAGTCTCGATTTCAAATGATCGGCGAATTTTCTATCTATCCTGTATTGCCAGATTTACTATTACCACAGGTTAGTCAACTGTTACTCCATCCTGGTTGGCTAGTAGGAGTCGAACTAAACCAAGGAGCAGTTCACATTTCTGAATCCCTAGATCACCAGACAGTCAGACAAATATTAGAAAAACAAGAGCCAATTCTCCACGATCTACGCAAAGCAGCTAAAAAAACTCGCTATAATTTGGAGCTATTTTCTCATTTCTATGGGGATACCTATAATTACTACGTCAAGCAAATAGAACAAATTCAAGAAGTTCTTGGTCAAATTCAAGATTGTTATGTTTTAAGAGAAGTATTAGAAAAAGTCTTACAATCTGCGATCGCAGAACAAATGCCTAAACTCGCAGCTCATTTTACCAAAACTCGGTATCAAAAATGGCAAGAATGGCAAGTGCTACAAGAAGAGTTTTTGGAAGATAAAACCCGCCAAGAACTCAGACAAACCATACAGCAACCTATTTTTGCCACTGAAGACTAGGTCATGGCAAAAAATTACTGTTCTATTAAACACTTAGGTGATTTCTTATTAGGTAGGGTTTTGGCACTGCCAAACCTCTAAATTATCTGTTGTAATCTTACAGTGTTTAGATATAGGCTAAAAATCATATTTTTTAGGAGCAAAATGCTTTTCGCCCCTACCTATTAAATACTATAATAACAAGGCGCGATCGCAATTAGAGAATATTCTTATAAACCGCGTTTAGGTTGAAAAGTCTATTTTTATTATTGAGGTTAAAGGGGAAACCTTAAAAGAAAACGGGTTAACAGAAATTATAGTTCTAGTTCTATAGCAATCCTATGTGAGTCATGAAAACCGATAGTAGTGTGCTTGCGAAGCACGTCCTCTGCACGACCATCTTGCTCACGCGAGCGAGACGCTCGCACTTTTTCACAAATGATTTAGGATTGCTATAAACTCTAGTTTTGAACTTTGTCCATTTTATTCGTTTAAATTACTTAAGAAGCTAGTGGAATTTTCTCAATCGGAGAAAGATTACGACATAGTAGGTATTGGTGTTTCCACGTTGGATCTACTGACAATTGTTCAAGAGTTTTCTTCTGAAGACAGTGTTCAACAAGCAATTGATGCCAAATTTCAAGGAGGTGGGCCAGTCGCGACAGCTCTCGTAGCAGCAGCCAAACTAGGTGCTAAAGTAGCGATGATAGATTCGCTGGGAAATGATTTGATTGGTCAATCTATCCTCGAAGAATTTAACAGCTATGGGGTGATTACAAAGCATATTCAAATTAACCCAGGAAAAACATCTTCCATCGCTTCTGTCTGGATCAGAGAAAGGGATGGTCAACGTTCGATTGCCTATCGTCCTGGTAATACACCAGAACTAACAAAAGATTGTATTGCCGCAGAAATAATTAAAAAAGCCAAAATTGTACATCTCAATGGCAGACATCTTCAATGTTGCTTCCAAGCTTGTAAATTAGCAAAAGAACATGGAGTTAAGATTTCATTTGATGGTGGCGGGGGTCGTTATCGTTCTGAATTAGATCCTCTGATCTCATTGATTGATATTTGTATCGTCGCTAGAGATTTTGCTGAGAAATATACTAAAAAAACCAAGATCCAAAATGCGGCACAATGTTTTCTAGATCAAGGATGTGAACTGGTTGGGATTACTGATGGCGAGCATGGAAGCCATATTTTCAATAAGCAAGGGGAAAATTTCTCTCAACCTGCTTTTAAACTAAATAAGGTCGTTGATACTACAGGTTGCGGAGATGTCTATCATGGAGTGTTTTTGTCTTCTCTTATTTCTGGATTGACATTAAAAGAATCTGCCCAAAGAGCAACAGCGGCGGCTGCTATCAATACCCAATACATAGGAGGGCGAGGGATGCTGGCTAAAATGCCAGAAATTATCGATTTTATAGAAAAGGCTGCGAATAACCTTGCTCTGTAGTATTTTTGTCCCGTAATAAAAGTTAATGTTGAGTCCCCAGCGATCGATAAGGTGGGATAATTAGTCGAGACTTATCCCCCTAACCCCTGTTTCCATGATGCAGTCCCAGTTGCTCTCAGACAGACAAGAGAAGACCAACCTAATTGCAATTCTCACCCTTTGCATTGCACTCCTATCCGTGTCCTTCGCACCTATTTTCATTCGCTTCAGTGAGACCGAATTAGGGGCTAATGCTACGGTGTTTAATCGTTTATTTATCTTTGTGATTCTGTTTGGTGGCGGCAGATTCATTAGTCACCAGATTTCCCCCAACCAGGATCAAGAAGAAAAAGCTCCGCTCACGATGCAACAGTTGTTGCTACTGAGTAGTGTAGGATTGATCTCCATTATTTCTCTGGTACTCTGGGCTATTTCTCTGGAATATACCTCCGTTGCCAAGTCTATGCTGTTGAATAATCTCACTCCCATCTTTACTAGTCTAGGAGGGTGGCTATTTTTAGGGCATCGGTTTGACAAAAAATTTCTTCTGGGCATGGCGATCGCATTAACTGGTGCGATCGCTCTAGGGGTAGAGGATCTTAACGGAGCTGAGGGCTCTTTAATTGGTGACCTTTTTGCCCTGATGTCAGCTGTGTTTTTAGGTACCTATTTTTTGGTAGTGGAACAACTCCGCAACCGTTTTTCGGCGACAACAATTTTGTTATGGCGCTGTGCTATTGGTAGTCTCATTCTCATTCCTGTAATACTGATAAACTCAGAGCAATTGTTTCCCACAACTAGTATCGCAGTCTTGGGTGTAGTTGGATTGGGGGTTATCAGCGAAGGTTTCGGTCAGCGTTTATTAGCTGACACCATGGACAAGTTATCTTCTAGTTTTGTCTCTTTGTTTCTGTTATTGGAGCCGATTGTCAGCGCTATTTTGGCCTGGATGATCTTTACTGAAGGTCTCAGTTCCGTCACTTGGGTAGGATTTTCCATTGTACTGACCGGTATTTATCTAGCTCAGTCTAGCGGCACGGCTTTGCAGAAGCAGGCTGCCCATTAACCCATAAAATTTTCGACTTATATTCTCCAGTTGATCGCGCTGGAGATTCATTTATTTGTCTTGGTAATATTTCAGCCAAATATCTATACTTATTGAGTCTATCGTTTTTTTTCATCAAATTTTATTAGTGAGATATATTAAGTATTCCTTAAAAATTCATAACTAACTTGAAAAGCGTAAACCTTGAATAAGGGCGCAAGGAAATGCTGACCGCTAGATGAGTCCCCATTCGAGGATAAATAAAACTCCTTCGCTTGTTCTCCTACAAACTATTCCATTTTCCCCCTCATCCTCAAAAAACCGATGATAAATTTGGACGAAATTGCTACTCAATTAGAAAGCACCAATTCACGCGATCGCTTGTTAGCGCTGGTCTCCTTAAGAGAGGCATCCCCAGAAGAAGCACTACCTTTAATTAAAAAAGTTTTATATGATGAAATGCTGCCAGTGCGCTCGATGGCAATCTTTGCTTTGGGAGTTAAACCGACCCCAGAATCCTATCCTCTATTAGTTGAACTATTACAAACCGATGAGGATTATGGCATCAGAGCCGATGCCGCAGGCGCTTTGGGTTATCTGGGCGACAATCGAGCCTTTGAAGCCTTAGTGAGAGCATTTTATGAAGATGACAGTTGGTTAGTACGTTTTAGTGCTGCGGTTTCTCTAGGTAATTTACAAGATCAAAGAGCCAAAGCATTATTATTAGAAGCTCTTGATAGTAATGAACCAATCTTACAACAAGCCGCGATCGCAGGTCTAGGAGAAATCAAAGCTCTTGATGCAATAGATAAAATGTTAAATTTTGCTAATTCTGAAGATTGGCTAACCAGACAAAGATTAGCCGAAGCTTTGGGCAATTTAAATTTAAACAAAAGTATTTCTGCACTCAATTTTCTCGCCAAAGATTCCCATCCTCAAGTTAGAGATGCCGCAGAATTTTCTCTAAAACAGTTATCGGATTTATAAGCTAGTTTTTGTAGAATATTTAAATAACAAATTAACAGAATAGTTGCAATTTAGACAGAATACATTTCGCAAGAAATACTTAATTAAAATCAAAAACTCCTGGGCTCTGAGGAGAGAGAAAACATGTTCAATCTACAAGAAATTAAACAGACAAGAATTTCTCAAGATGCTAAGTTGGAAGGTATTCAACAGAATAAATTGGAGATCATTCAAAAGGGTAAATGAGAGCAAAAACTTGAAATGATTCCCTCTGTTGCTAGCATTGAGCTTCCGTATTAAACAAATAGCTCAAAGATTAGAAATAGAGGAAAATATTGTTAGATAAAATAGCCAGTATTCCTAGGAAATACCACCATTTATATCTGTAATAATTAAATAAACATGTATGAAAATTATCAAGAAGAAAGAGTCAATAGGCGTTTCCCAAAAGTTCCTATAGAAAGAAGAATTGGCGCATTTGCTATTGATTTTGTGACTATTTGGTTTGTTAGCATATTTTTTGGTCAAGCTTGGTGGTTAATATTCCTACTTTGTTGGCTGGCGATGCGAGTTTTTTTCGTAGCCAATAATCAAGGACAAAGTTTGGGACGTTATGCCCTAGATATGAAAGTTATTCACTATCGTTTTAATCGTGTTCCTGACTTGATAACTCTGGCAAAAAGAGAAGGGATGGCCGGTTTTTTTGCTATGCTTTCCAGTTGGGGTTTGATGATCAATTTTAATAATGGGATCGTAATGCTTTTACTGGCAACACCGCTCCTAGTTGACTGTATCCCTGCCGTTTTTGATGAAGATTTAGATCGCGCTTTTCACGATCGCCTGGCGGAAACGATAATTATTCAAACTCCTAGGGGTTACTCTTTAGATATCAGATTAAAAAAATTACTTGTTACTCTTCGGCGTAATATGCAAAAATAAGAATTTGCGTGTTCGCTTACAATCAATAAATAAAATAGTTCTCACAAAAAATCATGGCCAGTAAAAAGGGAGTCCGCATAATCGTCACCTTAGAGTGCACCGAATGTCGCAGTAATAATAACAAGCGATCGCCAGGAGTATCTCGTTATACTACGATGAAAAACCGTCGTAACACCACCGGCAGAATGGAACTAAAAAAATTCTGTACCCATTGTAATACTCACACTGTTCATAAGGAAATTAAGTAAGAACATTAACTTTTAATAGTCATTACTTAATTGCGACAAAAAACCTTAATTAACTCAAAATTACTCACAATTTATTAACTATGGCATATTATCGCAAACGTCTTTCTCCCATTAAACCTAGTGATCCTATCGACTACAAAGATGTCGAATTATTGCGTAAATTTATTACCGAAAGAGGCAAGATTTTACCACGTCGGATTACAGGGTTAACAGCTCAACAACAAAGAGATTTAACCGAAGCTGTCAAAAGAGCCAGAGTAGTTGCTCTACTACCCTTTATCAATGCAGAAGGTTAATAACGGCTCAACTAAACCTAATATATTTTTTGCCTAATTTTTAGGTAGGTTGAAAAACCATCAGGTAAACTAAGAAAAAGTTATAGCTCGATGTTAAAGCAAAAAGCTGGTGGAAAAAGGAACACTGATTGAATTCAGACTACAGGGAGAACGTCGTCTTGCCGTTGCAGAACGTCCAGAAGGAAAGAAAGATTGGATTGTAGTAGATAGTCAGGGACAATCTCATAAGATACGCCCCCAAAGGGTTGAGTACATTGTTAGTGGTGGTCCCTATCAGTCTTCCGATATCCCCAGCTTTATCGAGAATAGCCAAGATTACTTCGATCTCGATAGTTTGGAGATAGCCTGGGAAATTCTCATCGAAGAAGGGAAATCCGTAAATCCTCAAGAACTAGCAGAATTATTATTCTCGGAACAAGAACCCGTTGCTTGTTATGCTGCCCATAGTCTTTTAAGTGAAGACAAAATCTATTTTAAAAAGAAAGCAGATAGCTACGAACCCCGTTCTAGCTCTCAAGTAGAAGATATTCGCCATCAGCTTGAAGTCCAGGCAGAAAAAGCTCGTCAAAAAGAAGAATTTGTCCGCCATCTGCAACAAGCTTTAGACGGTGAAGTGATAAACTGGTCAGATAGCGATCACGCTCGCCTCGAAGCGATTTCTAAGATAGTATTGCAACCAGAACAAAACCATCATACTGCCCAAGATCTTTTAAAGTCTTTAGGTAAAAACAGTGATCATCAGTCAGTGTTTCGCCTTTTGGTACAGATAGGATGGTGGAGTGAACATGAAAATTTGTTTTTACTTCGCAGTTCTCATTCCGTTAACTTTTCTTCTAAGGTATCTAATGTGGCTCAATCTCGGCTTCAAGCTATGTCGGACGACCAAAATAGCGATCGCTTAGATCTAACTCATCTCAAGGTTTATACTGTTGACGATGAGAGTACGACCGAAATTGACGATGGTTTAAGCATTGAATATATAGGAGAAGCCAAGACTCCTCGAATCTGGATTCATATTGCCGATCCCACTCGTTTGCTGACTCCAGGAGATGAACTGGATTTAGAAGCCCGTCGTCGCAGTACTAGTTTATATCTACCCACAGGCATGGTGCCGATGTTCCCTTCAGAATTGGCAACAGGACCGATGAGTTTGGTACAAGGGAACAATTGTTCTGCTCTGAGTTTTGGCGTTACCCTAGACGAAACTGGCGCGATCCAAGAATATACTATTCATCCTACTCAGATTAAACCTACTTATCGTTTGACCTACGATGATGTGGATGAAATGTTGGAGTTGGGTTTAACTAATGAACCAGAATTAGCCGATCTAGCAGCAGCAGCCCAAGCTAGACAGCAATGGCGGAAGTCTCAAGGTTCGATTCAAATCAAAATGCCTGAAGCTTCGATTAAGGTCAAGGAAAATGAAGAAATTACCATTGACTTATTAGAAGAATCGGCTTCGCGTCATTTAGTTGCCGAGATGATGATTTTAGCTGGAGAAATAACGGGAAGATACGGTAAAGAAAATGGTTTACCCTTGCCGTTTCGTGGTCAACCCCAACCAGAATTGCCTCCTGAAGAAGAATTAATGTTGCTCCCGGCTGGACCAGTGCGTTATTGTGCCTTACGTCGTTGTATGCCTCGTAGTGAGATGAGTATTAACCCTGTGCGCCATGCTAGCTTAGGTTTAGATACCTATGTGCAAGTTACATCTCCCATTCGCCGCTACACTGACTTATTGACTCATTTTCAACTGAAGGCTCATTTAAAAGGGGTCGATTTACCGTTTGGTAAGGATGATATACAGGAAATTATCTACAGTGTGGGCAGTTCCTCCTACGAAGCTACTTTAGTAGAACGACAGACTAATCGTTATTGGAGTTTAGAATATTTACGTCGTAATTCCGATAAAATCTGGCAAGTATTAGTCTTACGCTGGCTCAGAGAAGATGAGGGTTTAGGCTCAATTTTAATCGAAGATTTAGGCTTGGAATTAACCCATCGTTTTGATGGGCATGTGAATTTAGGCGATCGCTTAGACTTTAAAGTATTACACTCCGATCCCCATCGAGATGAAATCCGTTTCCAAGAAGCTATAGGAGCAAATCTTTAATATTATCTAAATTATCTAATGTTAGGTGATAGGAGATTGGTTGACACTCCCCATGCCTAAAGCCCTAAAGGATTAGCTTCGCGTCGCGAGGGGATTCTTGGTTCATTGAGTCTCCGTAACCCAGCAGGATCGCTCCAACCAAGCTAGAGGGAGTCTCTCCCCAAGCGTA
>JASJDR010000257.1 GCA_030065615.1 Xenococcus sp. MO_188.B8
CGGGCTGTCGGGGGCATTATGCCTAGATAAGTGGCGCGGGGTAGCAATGCCTAACAGTGATGTTGGGAAGCCCGCGCTGTAATCTTTGATTCAGCGTCGGGAGGATGTCACGAGGCATCGATTTCTGTCTTGAATTGTTGTGGCATGGTTTGGAGAATATCTGCCTGCATCTGTTGGTGAACTTGAGCTGCATCACTATGCAGTTGGGTAATTGTTTCCTCCAAGGACGGCGGCATTAAAATCTGCCAAACTGCTGTCTCCTCTTCTGGCAGGGGAGCATCCTCTGTTTTGCCCTCCTCCATTGCATCCGCTTGCCTAGGGCTGACCGACTCCTGACTCTCCTTAGAGGAAGAATGAGTAATCTCTTCAGTTTGTTGAGCTGTTGCCCGTTGTTCTTGAATCGCCTGCTGGATTATCTGAGAAGCTGCTTGAGCCTCCGCTTTTTGTTTAGCAATGATTTCCCAAGTCGCTTGTTTAGCTAACTGAATCGCTTCTTGGTGCTGAGCGATCGCGCTTTCGTTCGCTGCGATCGCCTGCTGCTTAGAGTTTTCCATAAGATTTAGGCCTCAGTTTCCCTAGACTACTGCCACTGTTAAGACGGAAAGAAGCCTTTGTTGTGAATTTTTCACGAATTTGGGTAGTCCCGAAAAAAGAAAAAATTCACAAACTTCAGACTTCCTCGTCTTCTTAATAGAGACAAATCTATTAAAGTAATTCAGGAGCATCAGAGCTTATGACACTCATCCTAACTAGAGGGAAAAGCCTCCAGAACCTTAGCTGCGGCCTCTCCCATTTTGGTAAAGATGCCAATTGATTTCTCCATCGTTTGAGCCAATGCCTGAATATTATCTTCATAGTTCGGTGGTTTTAAACCATCAGTTGCAACATATTGCGCTGTCAAGGCTGCAATACCAGCTTGACAAACAACACTGGAAGTACGAAGGTAATCTGTAGCATCCTGGACTGTAATTGCCATAGAAGTGGCAACAGATTGGTATGCTCTGCCCGCCCCCATCGTTTTAACCACCGTAGGATCGAGCAGCTGCGCATTAATCTGAGTTATTTCATTACTCATGAGAACTTACCCCATAATCTTTGCTGCTGCGGAAGCTGCGATCGCCTCGGTCACTTTTTGCATCTCTGCTTGAACCTGACCAGCAGTAGTGGTCATAAGACTCAGAGAATGACCTGTTGCTTGATACACAAGCCCCATTGAGTAGGCTGGAACCTCTCCCAAAACTTTGACATTTGTTTGTGTTACTGCATCCGTAACCTGCGGATTGACCTTATCTAAATCTGAATCTGCCATGGTAATAAATCTTAACCTTATAAATAGCAATAGAAATTGAGCAAACACAAAGATCCCCCCAGTGGCCATGAGGGACAAGCGAACCTGTCTACCAAAAGCCTCGCAAACAGTGGCATCTAAGCGGGGAATAACTTACTTTCTACGCGGAAGCATCTTGGTTATTTAGACTGACCCTCAATATTTTTGAGCGCATCAATAACGTTCTGCACCTCCTGAAGAACCTGGGTTAGAGACTTCGGTGAAGTTGTTGTCTGGGTATTAGCAAAAAGAGCCCCTACCCCCACCGCAGTCACGGCTGAGTGCATTATGTTACCCATTTGTTGAGCCACAACAGCATTCTGGGCAGCAATTCCCAGAGCCTGGGAAGTAATTAAACTCAAGTTTGCTTGGGATGTAGCACCTGAGCTGCTTTCGGTTGAGGAAGTAGGCGTAGTATCTGAATCCGACATTTCGCACCTCTTAGAAAATAGATTAGGTTTACGATAACAGCATAGCATTGATGCAGTTGAGGGGCTGGATGTGGAGTACGCGATCCCTTTGAACCAGGAAAGGAGCAAATTATCATCGCGCAGTTTATTAACATTCAGTATTATTCAATCTACATCGAGCGCGTAGCTGAAGGCAGACGAACAGAGCGCGATACGTCACAGATGCACCCAATTATCGGTCATGTCATTTGCATTTATATTGCAATTGGCGTAAAGCTTCACCCCAACCGCAATCTGCTATGGCTTTAGCTAATTTGTGGTTAGCCATCATGTTTTTTACCCCCATTCGAGGGCAAGCTGCTAACGTCTCAGTATAAAGAGCTTGGTTTTTATGCGCCAACTGAATAGTTAATTTGCCCAAAAATCCTTTCGGCAGTCGGCCATCTTAACGTGCAGCTTTGCTACTTTACAGATTGCCTTATATCTCTTATTTCTATTGGTGTTATTGATTTTCTGAAGCAGAATGTAAACTTGAAGGGTTAAGTTCCATAAACTTCTGGAAAGCTTTACCACCAAAAGAAGCAGTTAAAAATCCAAAAGTAATATAAATTCCTGCTGATTGATTACCTGTCTACTTCAAAGTTATCCAACCAAAAACAATGGCGGCTAATAAAGAAGCCCAACTCATTAGCCTCATTGAGGAAAGTTTACCTTTATGGTCTGTCAAAAAGCCCGTTGTCCTCAATTGATTGGCTTTTCCAGTTTGATTAGTTGTCGTTGCCATCAATATACTAACCTCTTATTAACCATTGGGGTTGCCCTCCTTTTTTATCGATATAGGTAGTATCAATATCAATAGAAATTCCATTAACTGTCTCAGAAGGATAACGTTGAACCATTTGATAACTGCGCTCAGCCACCTCAGGAACTGTGCTTTGTGATTTCCAAAAATGTTTAAACTTCAAATCATAATATAATTGCTTGCTACTAAGAATTGAATTTGCTCCTACATAAAGCCCAGGAAGATATCCATATTTAGCTACGGCATCATACCAATTGTTGCAATAATCAATGACTGATTGAGCATGAGTACCTTCAGCAACTCCTTCTAAATCACACCAGACATTGACCCTAGGAGGAAATCCTATGTGGTCAGCATTGATCGCTGCATCATTTCCATATTTGGTTCCCAGTTCCCCACTAGGGTGCCAACCTGGAGAGAGAACATGCTGTACTGGCATTAATGCTAATCCCGCCTCCAATATCGCATTAGCTTCTTCATAGGTTATATCTCCTGGGTCTTCTGAACCTTTTCGAGAAACATAACGAATGGCAAATCGGTAACCCTCATTATAAAAACTTTTAGCAGTATCATAATTAAGTGGGGTATTTGTGTCAAATCCCAAGCTCTTATTGGGAGCTGCTGCCACTTTTCCAGCTAATTTCTTTGGATTAGACATAAAAAACTCAGGAGTTAAACTTTGGACAAAATTAATCTAATCTCCTTAATTATAGCAGTACAACCCACATTCGGCAGCCGCGCAAATAAAGTAGGAAAAAAAGTTTTGAGAGCATAAGCATCTGAATAAGAAGCTAATTATCCGTATGGGAGTGGCCAGAAATAAATACAATGGAATTTGTAGAAAAGCCTGACTCTTGGTCTGAGCCAAAATGTTAACAGGAATAGAAATTAAAACGATTAACCATCTAGGAATAGTTGCGGGAATAATTGATGAACTAAAAATCGTAGAGCTTATCAATCAAGAATTAGGAATAGATGAACAAGAAATAGTCAACGAGCGGGGAAATTGTCACGACTCGCGCGTTCCCTTGCGCCTGCCCTAAAGGATACACCTTCGGATAACGGCGGCGCGGGGTCGCTCGTCAAAGCAATTATTCTTAATGGATTAGGATTTGTTTCCCAGCCACTATATTTATTTCCGTCTTGGTGCGCGTTCCTTAGCGGAGGTTTCCTCCGCAGGGTCGCACCGCTTTTTTGAAGATAAAGCCACAGAACATCTTTTAGGAGAAGGAATATTACCAGAACATTTAAATGACTATAAAATAGGCAGAGTAATGGATAAAATCTCCGCCTATGGATTGTCAGAATTATTTCTGTTAATTGCCTTGGCAGCAGCTAAAAAACATCATATAAATCTCGAATTTTCTCACTTAGATTCAAGTTCTTTTTCAGTTCACGGTCAATATAAGAGAAATGAATATTTAGAAAATAAATTAACAAAGAATAAATTAAATCAAGAGATTGAACCCATACCAATTACATCATTACTCATTCAGCAACGCCACTTGATTGAGGAAGTGGGTCGAGCAGAATGGAAACGAGAGTCGGATTATCATCGCCGTTCTTTATCCGAGACGACGATGTTCCGCTTCAAGATTATCTTTGGAAATACCTGTTCTCGTCGTACCTTTGACAACCAAGCTTCAGAGCTTTTATTAGCCTGTGCTGCCCTTAATCGTATGACTCACTTAGGTATGCCAGATAGCTATGCCTTAAGTTTCTAAACTTTCTCCCTCCAAGGGATAATCGGCTCTTCCGAATTCTTTATGCAACAAAGCCCTTCGTAAAACCCAACTTACTACTGGACTTTTGGTACTGATCTTACAAAATTATAAATGTTAAATGTTTACTGTTTCCCGTTGAATGTTATCCTTCCATCATCTAATTCTATAATCCGATCTGCCACATCTAGAATACGATTATCGTGAGTAACAATGAGAATTGTACAGCCTTGTTCTCTAGCTAATTGTTGCATTAAATCAACCACATCTCTTCCTGTTTTACTATCTAAAGCTGCGGTAGGTTCATCGGCTAAAACTAACTTAGGATGGGAGACTAAAGCCCGGGCGATCGCGACTCTTTGTTTTTGTCCTCCAGATAAATTTTTTGGATAATAATCTATATGATCGCCTAAGCCTACTGCTTCTAAAATAGAACTGGCTTTGGCTTTCATTTCTTGGAATGATAAATGATTATGTAACTCTAAAGACATCTGGACATTTTGTCTGGCAGTTAAAGAATGCAATAAATTATGAGCTTGGAAAATATAACCAATATTTCTTCTAATTTCTACTAGTTTATTTTTCTTAGCGCTTACTAGTTCTGAATTTAAAACTTTGAGACTTCCTGTTTGAGGCGATCGCAATCCTCCCATTAAAGTTAATAAGGTTGTTTTACCTGAACCAGAAGGCCCTTTTAAGATTACAACTTCTCCTGTTTTTAGAGTTAAATTAATATCAAATAGTATTTGTTTTTTTAATGCACCTTTACCAAAAAAGTGAGCTAAATTTTGTATCTCAACTACTTTGGTTATTGGTTTATTGTTAATTATTGATATTTCTTGTTCGGTATCTGTAATTGTATTCATATTAGTTAACTCCATAAACATTTAACATTAATCATATGTTAGTAATTAATTATCAATTATCAATTAAAAAATATCTGCTGGATCGGCTGCACTTAGTTTTCTGACAGCAACACTTCCTGAAGCACAACACATCATAAGAGTCAAAATCAAGACCGTAATCGCTCTATTGAGGGTCATGGCAATTGGTAAAGCTGTAGCATTTGCTGTTAATAAATACAATACTTTGGCAATACCCAAACCTGGAATAAATCCAACAAAAGCTAAGATAATGGCTTCTTGAAATACTAAACTAATAAAATAGCGATCGCGATATCCCATTGCTTTGAGAGTAGCGTATTCTGACAAATGATCGGCAACATCTGTATAAAGAATTTGGTAAACAATGACGATACCGACTATAAAACCAATCAATGTTCCCAAATTGAAAATAAAGCCAATGGCAGTACTATTTTGCCAATAAGTAATTTCTTGCTGGATAAACTCTTCTTTAGAAAAGACATTAACATCTTGAGGTAATTTATCTCTTAACTGTTGCAGGACAAGTTCTAAATCAGCCTCTGGTTTGAGATTAATAACTCCAAGATCGATTAACCCTTTTTGTCTTTCTGGAAAGATTCTTAAAAAATTGATATCACTAGTTAAAATTGTGCCATCAGCGGTAAAAGATGCTCCCAAAGAAAACAAGCCTTTAACATTCACTTTACGAGAAGCTAGTTCTGTTGATACTGAATTTTCCGAAGCGAGTAAACTGGGAATATCGCCATATTCAGCCCGAGACTTATCATCAAACAAAATCGAATCTTCTAGCTTTACTTGATCGAGATTTTCGGCAACTCCTGGTAAGTCTAAAACATTATAGGCTGGATTAAAACCAATAGCGAATAAAGTACGAGTATTCTTTTCTATGGGATTTTTCCATGACCCTAAATTAAGATATACAGGAACTACTGATTCGATTCCTTCTATGGCAATAGATTCATATAAACGACGTTCTGAAAATTGTTCAGTAAAACCTAAAGCATCAGATTGGGGACTCATTAAAAAAATATCCCCGTTTAAGGCATTATGGAGCTTAACATTACTTTGGAATAAGGCAGTTTGAAAACCCAATTGTACAAACATTAACATATCAGCAAAACCAATCCCTGCTAAGGCAATTAGTAAGCGCATTTTTTCATGGGTAAGTTGTAACCAGGATAGGGGAGTTTTCATTTTTAGATAATAAGTAATGAGTAATGAGTAATAAGTAAAGGTTACTTATTACTGTCATTGTTGACTTCTATTTTGACGAGGGCTTTGGAATTAGTTAAAGCAGAAACGCGATCGCTACTAGCAGAATCGAGGCGAATTTCTACTTCTACCACTCTGCTATCAACATCCGCCGCAGGATCGGTATCTAGAACATCCTGTTTACCAATTTTTAAACCAATATGACTTACTGTTCCAGTTAATTCTTGATCAAATGCGCCAGTTTCGCTAAGAATAGTTGCTTTTTGTCCTATTTGTACACGATTAATATCGCTCTCATAGACTTCCGCCACTACAATCATTTGATTGGTTTGTCCAAATTCCACGACTCCATCGTCCCCTACTATTTCTCCTGGGTAAGTATGGATAGTCATAATCTGTCCATCCGTTGGCGCTGTGACATAAGTTAGTGCTAAATCTTCTTCTGCTTTCTTTAAAGCAGAGATCGCTCTGTCTACTTCGGCTTGAGCTTTTAGTACATCTACCTCTCGTACTTCGGCGATGCGATCCAAAGTAGCTTCGGCCTCGGTTATTTGTTCTTCTAAAGTGTCAATTTCTTGTTGTGAAATAGCTTTAGCTTCTTTGATTTGCTGTGCCAGCGTGTCTAAGGTTCTGTTATAGCCAGCTTGCGCTTCTACCAGTCTTTTTGCCGCAGTATCGACGTTTAGACTACGAGATTCTAATTCTGATTCAGAAATAACTCCGTCAGCCTCTAACTTGGTATAGCGTCGTAAATCGCTTTCAGCTTTCGCTAATTCTGCTTCTAGACGTTCTATCGTAGCTTGTTTTTCCGCAGTTTCTGTACGTAGTTGAGCTTCTAGACGAGCAATCAGGGCTTCATTAGCTATGATTTCTCCGCGTAATTCGGCTTGGATTCTCTTGACAGTCGCTTCCTGAGCTTTGATCTCGCCGCTTTTCGCTCCTGCTTTGACTATCGCCAAATTAGCTTCGGCAACTTTGACATCCTGTTTGGCTAATTCTAAGTCTGCTTGCGATCGCGCATTATTATCCAGAATAGCGATCTTTTGTCCTTTAGCAACGCGATCACCTTCGGTGACTAATAATTGATTAATTTTAGTACCTCCTAAGTCGGGAGATGGCGATAATTGAATTGCTTCTCCTTCTGGTTCAATTCTGCCTAAAGCCGTAACAGCTTTGAGCTCAAATGTTTCAGTGGTAATCGGCTCATCAACTTTTTGTTGAGCAGTATTACTATTAACAGCATAGATACCATAAATAGTTGTACCTCCGAGGAGCGCTAAAACTCCAATAGAGATTGGAATTAGATTTTGTTTTTTTTGATTTACGAAGAACATTGTTTTTGGTTCCTGGTTGCTAGTTACTATCTACTGTTTACTGATAAATCTTCAATGGAAGAAGTAAGCAGTGATAATAAAAAATTGTTAAACTCCGACATTTCTAAATCAAATTCACCATCTCTTCCTCGGCGATCGGCAAAACCCATAATCGCTAGATATGCTACCTCTGCTCGGTTTCTTGCTGCGATCGCATCAAAGCCATAATCTTCAAATAACTTAGACAAATAATCAACACGCTTATTTTCTAGGTGATGAACTCGTTGTTTTACTAAGGGATCTTTGTTTGCCCATAAGAAAATTGCTGGCTCAGGATCGGGCTCTTGGCAAACTTGTGATGTCAAAGTAAACAACTTGACTAAACGTTCTTTGGGATTTGTAGTTTTTTGAGATTCTTGAATTAAAAACATAGTTTGCTCTTCCCAACGTTGCAAAATAGCCTCTAATAATTCATTGCGGTTTTTAAAATGCCAATAAAAACTACCTTTACTGACTTCTAGCTGACGAGCTAACACTTCCACCTTGACTCCTTCAACACCTTTTGATGTCATCAGTAACCAACCTTCATTAACCCAGTCTTCTTTTGTTAAAGCCACTTTCTCTATCCATACGGTAGGGTATGTTTTTATTATATAAAACTCCCCTTTTGCTTGTCAATACGGTAGCGTATGTTTTTTATGATTATGCCTATAAGTCTTACTATGCAATAGTTTTATAAATAATATACGTCGTACTTTTTTTACTAGACTGTACAGTTTGATTGCTTTTGATAATATACTAGACTGTACAGTTTGATTTTGTCAATCAAAAAATAATGTATATGATTAGATATTGACCAATAATTAATTTTCCTCAGCATATAGAACTACGCTTATTCTAGGGCAAGCAATTTTTCAAATATTATTCATCAAGATGAGAAAACACCGACTCCACGAACCTGGTCATCATAAACTCTTTAAAGAGCAAGCTAAAAAAATACTTAAAGATAAAGCCAGACAAATTCTTCAAGGCGCGTTACCAGAATTTCTCAAGTATGGCTATGCTGGTACTACTATGGATAAAGTAGCTAAATCCGCAGGGGTATCAAAACAAACTCTTTATAGTTACTATAGTGATAAAGATGGATTATTTACGGCTCTAATTCAAGATATCGCTTCGGAAAAATTTCAAATTCTTTGGTCAAAACCCCTCGAAGGAGAACCTGAAACAGTACTTAGGGAGCTTGCTTATCGGTTATTAGATAATGTTAGTAACAAAAATCATCTCAATTTTTCACGATTGATCTTAGCAGAGTCTGATAAAAGACCTGATTTATCTCAGCTATTTCTCAAAACTGTTACTAAACCTTCAATTGAAATATTAACTAACTATTTTAAGGAGCAAGAAGAATTTCACTTTACTGACTCAGAAGCAACGGCAATGGTTTTCATTGGTTCCCTAATTCATTATGTTATTAACCAGGAATTACTTCATGGTAAAGAAGTTATACCCATGGACAAAGAAAGATATGTTAATAATTTAATTAATTTAGTAATCCATAAATAGGGTGGGTAGTGCTTACCCCCCTATTTTGTTAATTTCCCTATATATTAATTTACTTTTCGATAATTCCTTTAGAATCTAAAAGCTTTTTTCGTTTATTCCTAGCAATTTCTTGTAAGTCAACAATCCGATCAGTTTCGTCAACAATTTCTCCAGTAAGAACTTCTAAAACATCTTCTAAAGTAACAACTCCGGCGACCCCACCATATTCGTCTAAAACTACAGCTAAATGTTCTCTCGTTTCCTGAAAAGCTTGTAATAACTTATCTGCTCTGATATATTCGGGAACAAATTTTACTGATCGCATTATTTGATTAACTTTTTTCTTGCCATTATTTTGAATCAATTCTGCTAATAAATTGTCCTTGAGCGCTATGCCAATAACATGATCAATATTCTCATCAATCACAATAATTCGAGAATGTTGGGAGTTAATAACCTCTCGTTGACACTCTTCTAGGGTCATATCGCCTTTGAGATAAGTAATAATAACTCTTGGGGTCATTAAATCAGAAGCAGTAATGTCATTAAGTTTAAATACCCTTTGAATCATGGCTGCTTCATCATCTTCAATTACCCCTTCTTGTTCTCCAATAGCCGTGAGAAATCTAATTTCTGCTTCGTTAGTAGTTTTTATCGTTCGACCTTTAGTTACAGGAGAAGTAACAAATTCTACGAATAATACCAGAGGAGTAAAAATGATAGTTAGAAACCTAATTGGTATCGCGATCGCAAGTGCTACAGGCTCAGCATAACGTTCACACAAAGTTTTCGGAAAAATTTCGCCAAAAATAATCACTAAAAAGGTTAAAAATCCTGAAAAAACACCCAGTAAAGCATGACCTAAAACTTGAGTCGCTAAACTACCAATCAGGATACTTCCCACAATATTAAAAATGTTATTTAAAATTACAATAGTGGCAATAGGTCGATGAATTTTATTTCTGATCCCAAGAAGTGCCAAAGCAGGAGGCTTTTTCGATTGAGCTAATTGTCTTACTCTAATTAAAGAAACCGATAACAAAGCGGTTTCTGAACCCGAACAAACTGCCGAACCTAAAATGACAATAATTACAGTAAGAATAAGTGCCAACATTAAAGAATTAAAAAGTAAAAATTAAAAAATAAAAATTAAGAATTGAAAATTGAAAATTGTTCACTATTTCCTGTTCCCTCAGAGTTCAAAAAAAAATTAATCCAAAATTTCTACTATTCCAGCTTTCCCATTAAGTTTAACGCGATCGCCGTCGTGTAATAATTGGGTAGCATAAGTAACATCCATAACGGCAGGAATATTATATTCACGGGCGATAATCGCACCATGAGAAAGACTACCTCCTGATTCGGCAATTA
>JASJDR010000053.1 GCA_030065615.1 Xenococcus sp. MO_188.B8
GAGATGAATATAAAACTCAATCAGAGAAAATATTACCCCATTGGGAAATTGGTGAACAATTAGGTATTCTCGAATTCAAGCGGGCGGTGAAAATTGCTCAAAGTCGTTTTGTAAATTTAATTGGCGCTGGTGCGGCTTTAGAAAGGTCTTTAATTAACTTCATGTTAGATAGTCAAATCAAAGCTGGCTATACGGAAGTAATGCCTCCTGTCTTGGTTAATAGCGATTCTTTAACTGGTACAGGACAGTTACCTAAATTTGCCGAAGAAAGTTTTAAATGTGGAGATGATGATTTATGGTTGATTCCTACGGCAGAAGTTCCTCTGACTAATCTTTATCGCGGCGAAGTTGTGACAGATTCTCAGTTACCAATTTATCATTGTGCCCATACTCCTTGTTTTCGTCGCGAAGCTGGCAGTTACGGCAAAGATACTAGAGGATTAATCAGACTACATCAGTTTAATAAGGTAGAGTTGGTCAAACTGGTACATCCTGAGAATTCTGAAGCTGAACATGAATCTTTGGTACAAAATGCCGAAGCAATTTTACAAGCTTTAAAACTACCTTATCGAGTTATCGAACTTTGTACGGGAGATTTAGGTTTTGGGGCGGCTAAATGTTATGACTTAGAAGTTTGGCTACCTGCTTCTGGGACTTACAGAGAAATTTCTAGTTGTTCTAATTTCTTTGATTTTCAAGCTAGAAGAGCAAATATCCGTTTTAAAGAAGCTGGAAAAAAAGGGACACAGTATGTACATACTCTTAATGGCTCAGGATTAGCTATTGGTAGAACAATGGCTGCTGTTTTAGAGAATTACCAATTGCCCAATGGTACAGTAGAGGTTCCAGAAGTTTTACAACCTTATTTGAAGCGAGAAGTCCTTTAAATGTTTATCATTCATAATTCATAATTCCATGTTCTTGGCTTTTCAATCGACCGGTCCAGTTATCTTTGAAATTGGTCCTTTTATTATCCGTTGGTATGGTTTGTTAATTGCTTCGGCAATCTTAATTGGTGTTACTTTATCTCAATACCTTGCTCAACGTCGGGGAATCAATCCGGATTTGTTGGGAGATCTCGCAATTTGGTTGGTAATAGGTGCAATTCCTGGTGCCAGAATATATTATGTACTCTTTGAATGGCAACAATATGTTCAGCGTCCTGAAGATATCATTGCTATCTGGAAAGGGGGAATTGCCATTCACGGCGCAATTATCGGTGGAACGATCGCAACTTTGATTTTTGCCCGTTTAAACAAAGTATCTCTATGGCAATTAATTGATCTGGTAGTACCTTCTCTTATTTTGGGACAAGCGATCGGCAGATGGGGAAATTTCTTTAATTCGGAGGCTTTTGGTCGCCCAACAGATTTGCCTTGGAAGCTATACATTCCTGCTATTAATCGTCCTCCGGGATATTTTAATTACGAATATTTTCACCCTACATTTTTATATGAATCGCTCTGGAATTTGGGTGTATTTGCGATGATTTTATGGCTATTTTTCTGGGGATTGAAACATAAAGATCGTTTAAAAACAGGGACTTTAGCTTTTGTTTATCTGATAACTTATAGTACTGGTCGCTTCTGGATTGAAGGTTTACGAACAGATAGTCTGATGTTGGGCTTTTTACGGATTGCTCAAGTAGTTAGTTTAACAGCGATCACTTTTGGCATACTCGGATTGTTCTGGCTTTATGTCCTCAAACGCCCTCTCCCAGATACTGTTAGCAATAATCGCTCCCTGCTCAAGAAACAAAGACCAAGTAATGATTAACTAGTGAGAAATCAAATTAGTCCCAAAGTATTTATTATTGGTGCTGGACCTGGAGATCCTGAATTATTGACTGTCAAAGCTTACAACATTATTTCTCAAGCAGATGTGATTTTGTATGCAGACTCGTTAATCCCAAAACAGATCTTACAAAATACTCGTACTGATGCCGAACTGATTAAAACAGGAAACAAGACTTTAGAAGAAATTGTTCCTCTAATGATCGCCAAAATTCAACAAGGTTTATCTGTAGTGCGTTTACATTCTGGGGATCTAACCTTGTATAGTGCGATTGCAGAACAGATGAGATTATTAGCCGAAGCTGAAATTCCTTTTGAATTAATTCCTGGCATCAGTGCTTTTCAAGCTGCTGCTGCCAAGTTACAAACGGAATTAACTGTACCAGAACTTGTACAAACAATTATTTTAACTAGAATTTCTGGTCAAGCTTCTAATGTTCCAGAAGCCGAAGATTTAGCTTCTTTAGCTGCCCATCAATCTAGTTTATGTCTTTATTTGGCTGCTCGCCATGTGGAGAAATCCCAGGAAAAATTGCTGCAACATTATCCTCCCGATACTCCTGTGGCAGTCTGTTATCGCGTAGGTTGGGAAGATGAAAAAATTTGGTTAGTTTCCCTAGACAAAATGGCAACAGTAACTCGGGAAAATAACTTGATCAGAACTACTTTATATTTAATTAGTCCTGCTTTAACACAAGTTACAAAAACTCGTTCTAGGTTGTATCATCCAGAACATTCCCATCTTTTCCGCCCCAACAAATTATAGTGAAGTCCTTTGAAGAATAATTAGGTGCAGAGGAGTTGAGGGAGACAAGGTAACAGTAGAATATATCTCATGACTCTGAGAAACGCTACTATCTTTAGACGCCATTGAGCGTGCTTCAAATCAGTCAAAAATAACTAGATCTAACTAATAAAATGCCATCAAAAGAAATAGACATCGATCTGAGCAACTATATAGATCACTCTTTACTTAAACCCATCGCTACCCCAGAAGAAGTAAAGCAATGTTGCAACGAAGCGATCCAGTATAGTTTTCCTGCCGTTTGTATTTATCCTGTGGCAGTTAGACAAGCAGCAGATATTTTGCATAACCATAGAATAGAAGTCTGTACTGTCATTGGTTTTCCCACAGGAGCCAATACTTCTGGGGTTAAACTCTATGAAGCGCAAGAAGCAGTAGATCATGGAGCAACAGAGTTAGATGTCGTAATTAATCTTGGTTGGGTGAAATCAGGTCAATCAGACAAAATATATCAAGAAATAGCTCAAATTTGCGAATCTACTGGATCAACCGTCAAGGCGATTTTGGAAACTACAGTTTTGACTAATGACGAAAAAAGACTCGCCGCAGAAATTTGTTTAGATGCGGGAGTTGCTTATCTCAAAACTAGTACGGGTTGGTTTGGGGGGGCAACAGTAGAAGATATTAAATTATTAAAGCAAATAACTAAAGGTCAAATCGGCATTAAAGCATCGGGAGGGATTCGGACTGTAGAGCAAGCAATTAAGCTGATAGAAGCTGGCGCAACTCGATTGGGAACTTCTCGGGGAATAGATTTGATGCAAGAGTTAAGAGGAAAAAATGGCAAATAATTAATTCTATATTAAACTATTTGTAGATTGCTATTGGGATATTATTTGACACTCCCACCGCGGGACGCGGGGGATTCTTGTCTCACCGACTGCCAACTAGATCAAACAGAGTGAACTGCAAGATCCCCGTCGCATCGTCTCCACAAGCATTTTTTACTACTGTCTGCCCGACAGCGTTTCGTCCTCTACTTTCTATTATCTTTGCTGCTGCGACATCTCTATCAAGAGTTGCACCACAATATTGACAGTTATGAATTCTTAGATTCAAAGATTTCTTCCCTGTTGGTAATCGACAATTAGGGCATTCTTGCGAGGTAAAATTCTTATCTACTTTTTGGTAATAGACTCCAGTTTTCCAAGCAACAAAAGGTAATATTTGATTGATGAATTTACCAATCGCTGAATTACCTATTTGCTGACCAAATAGTCCTTTCTGCCAAGATGTAAAATTAATATCTTCAATATGCGAAGCGGTATCCTTTAGGACAAAAATATTGTCTGTAGTAGAGCAAAGATAATGGGCGAGTTTATATAGCCAATCTTTTCTACGATTAACTACTTTGAAATGTAACGAAGCTATTTTCTTTTGAAGTTTTAACCAATTAGATGACCCTTTTATTTTATTTTTTAAGCGACGCTAAAGTGATTTCAACTTTCTAGCTGCTCGCTCAATAAACTCTGGAGTTTTGATTAATTCTCCTCTAGAAGTAGCAACAAATGAACTTATTCCGGCATCCAGTCCTAAACTAATTTCTCCAGGTATAACATCTGGTACAGATTCATTAGAAACAAAAATTATTTGAGCAAAATAGCCTGTAGCTTTTCTGACAATTCTAAGTTGCTTGGGTTCAAAACCTATTGGATATTCCCTGGATTTCCTAATTCTTATCCAGCCAATTTTAGGTAATCTAACCTGGAGACTCTTCAAGTCACTACTTTTAATTTGAGGATAGATAAAACTTCTAAATCTATTTTTGTTTTTAAATTTAGGGAATCCTCTTCCTTTAACTTTAAAGAAATCATCCCAGGCTTTATCTAATCTTTGGAGAGTAGATTGTAATACTTGAGAGTGAACTTTCTTAAGGTGCAAGTATTCTTTTTTTGCCTGAGTTAAGTTGTTAGCTTGAACATGGTAATTAGGAAAAGGTTTATCTACAGAAATGATATATTCCTTTTCTATTGAGCATCTATCTATAGGAGTTTTTCTTGATTGTATCCAATCTTTTCTTTCTCCATGATTCCAGTTATATACCGAACGACAAATATCAAGATACATTTCTATATCTTGTACTTGCTTTTTCGTTGGCTTCAACTTATATTCGTAGGTGAAAGATATCATCCCAAGAATCAATTACTACAACCATAATTTTATCAGATTTTACTATTAAAAATCATAATTTTATCAGATTTTACTATTAAAAATCAAGACTTTACTTAGTCTTAAACCCTGACCATAATTCATGAGGGGCTGTCTTTCGAGGTTTCCTCGAAAGTTCATACGCCCCGTCCCATCGGCGTAGCCGTGGGTCTTCTTCTGGAAGAAAGATAAAACCGCCATTCTCTGTGGGGTGTATTGCTAGACATAAATCTTTTCTGCATCGATGTAGGGTTGCAATTCAGGACGAAGAGAAGTTTCTGTGATGAGATCGACGGGACAGTTCAGAAGATCTTCGAGGTAGAACAATACACCAAAATATTTTTTAGAGTCGGCTTTTCCTTTAAAAGTAATCAATATATCGATATCACTTTTTTCGGTGGCAGTATCCCTAGCAGTAGAGCCGAATAGGGCAAGTTTTGTGACACCATATTTTTCTTGAAGTAGGGTTTTGCTTTTGGTTAGTAGTTCTAGGGCTTGTTGTTTTTTCATCGGAACGACAAGGCAAACGCATGGTAACAGGAGATTTTGGTATTGTGTCATGCTGCCGATCAGCATTTTCTCACTAATTCACTAATTATGTACAGATTTGTACCTATAAAGACTATTAGTTTATGAGCGATCGCTATTTTGCTTGGTGGGGTATCGCAATATGTAATGTTCTGACTCAACCTTTTTTCCTATATTGTTGAGAAGCGGCGCAAAAAAAAGCAAAAACAAAACTTATACATAGTTTTAAAAACCTTAAGAAATAGATGAATTTAAAAAGTCGATTAAATCAAAACAAGAAAGTTCTTGAAGAAGCAGCAGATGACTTTGGGCATATTATCCACGAACTTCCCCATGCAGTTCTACAAGCTCAATGCACTGAAGATATTCGCCAAGTAATTTTACTGGCCCAAAAGGAAAATCGCCAAGTTGCGGCACGGGGTCAGGGACATAGTATTTACGGTCAAGCGCAAGCTCCTAATGGCTATGTTATTGATCTGCGAAGTTTGAATAAAATTTATACCATCGAAGGAATCGAGCTAGATCTTGCCAGTGTGTGGGTGGAAGCTGGTGTCACCTGGAAAGAGTTGCTGGATGAAACCCTCAAACATGGTTTGATGCCGCCAGTGCTGACCGATTATCTTTCTCTCAGTGTGGGGGGAACTCTATCTGTGGGCGGTATAGGGGCGCGCTCTTTTCAATATGGTACACAAACAGATAATGTATTAGAACTCGAAGTCGTGACGGGAAAAGGGGAAGTTAAAGTTTGTTCTCCAAAGGAAAACCAGGATTTGTTTAACTCTTGTCGTGCGGGTTTGGGACAGTTTGGAGTGATCGCCAAGGCGCGGATTCCTCTAATTAAAGCACCTATTTCTCTATTTTGGTACCATGCTCTATATAGCGATCTCGGCCAATTCCTCGCCGATCAGATCGAATTAACTAGCACTACTCCTTATCGTTTTGACTCTGTCGAAGGCTTTGCCGTACCTAACAGTAAAATACATTTAAGTTCGCTCATTCCAGGTTTTTCTGTAGCTGGTACTACTCAAACGGAACTGAAGGGACAAGAAGATATTGCCTTTCCCGAAGCTGGCAAATGGTTATTTATGCTAGAGGCTACCAAAAGTTTTGACTCTAGAATTACATCAGACGAAACCGGACCACTAGAAGACCTAGAAGAACTATCTATTTTGCCGCAAGGGGGTTTTGTGCGAAAAGAGAGTTTGTACAACTATCTCAATCGATTAGAGTATCAGATTAAAATTGCTAGAGAAGCTGGTTTGTGGCAAGTTCCCCATCCTTGGCTCGACGTTTTATTACCTCACCAACAAGCTCAAGACTTTATCCAAAAAGCTTTAGGAGAACTAACTCTGGAAAATATAGGAAATGGTGTCATCCTGATTTACGCACTTCAAGCATCGAAACTAAAAACCCCTTTCTTTAACTGCACGGATAGTGAAACTCCGATTTTATTTGGGGTGTTACGCAATGCTGCTCCTATAAGCCAACTTCAAGAAATGCAAGCGCATAACGAACTTCTAAAAGAGCGAGCTGTGAAAATCGATGCTTGCTTTTATCCCAATCATATACCTGGAGCTCAATAGTAGTTATCAAAGTTCTTGGCTTAACAATTGCTCTGAGTTTCAGAAGGTTGAAAAACAGTTCTTAAAATGCTAACTATTGCTCACCTTTACTAACTTTCTCTTCAGCCTAGGAAACCAAGTTCTAACCACATCAGATTGAGTGATTTATTGGTAATTTTACTGTAAAATATTGCTATGCTACTCGGATTTAAGACTAAACTCAAACTCAACAATCAGCAACGAACAGAGATGGCAAAACATGCTGGCGTTTCTCTTGATAGAGATTGGAACGCCGCCATTAATTTAAGTAGGTGGAGTCACCACCAAGACAAAGCTTGTGGATAGGAAGTAGCCGACTACCCTAGTCGAAGCAAGAATTTTTCTTTTTGTTATCTAATTTGTTAGCAAATGTTAGTAAAAAATGAACGGATATGGAAACAGCAACAAAATCATCTGGCTTTCAAGTTACGCAACTTACGGCTATCAATGTAGCTAAATTTGTTACGATTCTCTGTCTGATCACTTTAGCTTTAATTTATGGGGTCAATGATTACAGACAAGTTATTTATCTTTGTCTACACATTAGCTATGTTCTTTGGTGGTTGTTAGAACAATGGCTATTTCCTCAACGTCGTCAGCAGATCTTTACCGAAAAAGTTGGGATCTTAACATTTATAGGGGTTCTCTTATTTGTTGGTGTATTCTATTCCTTACCAGGCTACTTTGCATTTACCAATTCTAATCCTCTTGCCTACTTGACTGTTGCTATTGCCTTGCCACTATATATCTTTGGAAGTCTGATTAATACTGGAGCAGACGTGCAAAAAATGGTCGCTAAAGGTATGGGAAGTGGTTTAGTTAAAGATGGGATCTGGCGTTCGGTGCGGCACGTAAATTATTTAGGAGACTTAATGCGCTACACAAGCTTCAGTGTCATTGCTGGGAAGTTGTGGGCTTTTCTGTTACCTGTTGTCATTACATTGCTATATTTGCAGCGGATAAACCAGAAGGAGCAGGCTATGGGAGCTAAATATTCTGAATTTGCCGCTTATCAGCAAAATAGTAGTCGTTTGCTACCTTGGATTTGGTAATTTGCCTCTAGGAATATAGAAATATTGAAATATTAACGTAATTCATTTTTTAGCGATCGCTGCAGCAAGCAGCGGCAGTGGTGGTTCAACTAAGCTACTAATCAGGATAAAAGGAGTGAACAAGTTTTAGTCATTATGAAAATGCTCAAATGTGTAGACATAGAATAGACGGGTGAATTTTTTGAGCAAATAGCCAGTCAAAGCGAATAAAACTGCACCGATCGCAGCCAACCAGAAACTCAGAGGAGGAACCCAAGTTAAAAAAGATGAGAAAATTTCTGGATCGACGGATAATTGTGTTGCTTTAACGGCTGTATAGCGAGCATCGAGAATAATTCCCCAAGATAAGCAAATAATCGAAACAAGGTAAGCAGCTAGAGAAGCACGATTGATATTCTTCAATGCTTTTTGACAAATTTGACAGTTCTTAGTGTGAGTATTCCAAACGTCGAATAACTTTTGTTTGTCGCGTTCAGGAGGGGGAAGTTGGCGATCGCATTTTTCGTCCCAAAGTATTTCTCCACCAGCTCTTTGCTCTAACCATTGGCGAAAAGTAACTACCATCTTGTCTTGGGGATTGGGAGTATAAACTTTGTCCAACCATCTATTTCGATCGTTATGCGCAATGATTTTTTCTTGATAATGCAGAAAAACCGCATCTTGATGCAAGAACAAAGAACCTAAAACATGACCCAACCAAATTGGCATAGGTAAAGCCAAAAAACCTATACCTTTTGGAGACTCTCCAAGCTCATTTTTGACGAATACCTGAGCGCCGATATGACGACACCAGCCAGGACGGGTAGGAACAGCATATAAAGCCAAGATGAATTTGCATCCTTTTTTGTCAACAGAATAGATGCGCATATGGCAAGGAGGTTGGAAATCGTGAATTGCTGTTTCGATATCAGGAGAAGTAGGCGTAATTGCAAAAGAAAATCCTTCCTGAGTAGATAACTGTCGCGCCCGAAGCATATCATAATATTTAGCATCTTTGTATCGACTACCCATAATGCCGTGATGAGAAACGGGAACGTGCGCAGGATCTGAAACATTTGAAGAGTGTGCTGCAAATCTAGATTCCTGATACTGCTTATTTTTTTCTATAGTTAGAAAACTTATTCCAAGATCACTACAAGTAGGTTTGACATTTATATTTATAAAGTTTACTACATATTGTGCTATGTAGCTAGTTTTGCAACTGTAGTTTGTGTTATGTACAAAATACAAAAATTATGACAGTATTTGTACCTAGTTTGTTACTTTTTTGTGCTTTATTTAATAAAATACAAACTAACTTAAATATATATAAAAATACATTTTATGTCGGCAGCTTTAATTACAGGTGCATCTTCAGGAATAGGTGCGGTTTTTGCCCAAGAACTAGCTAAACGAAAGAAAAATTTAGTTTTGGTTGCTCGTTCTGAGGATAAACTACAGCAAATTGCGGAAAAATTACAAGCAAAATATCAATCTGTTTATGCAGCGACAAAAGCATTCGTTCTGAATTTTACTGAAGCACTCTGGGCAGAAAATCGAAATACAGGAGTGAAAATTCTAGCTTTATGCCCCGGTCCCACAAAAACTGAATTCTTTAACGCAGCTGGTTGGGAAAGATTTTCCGTAAATAACTCAGAATATAAAAATTATGAATAAGATTATACGATGCGAGAACTAAAACCATTTGAATTGTTAGTTGTTTTATTTGTATTGTGGGGAGTGTTGTTTGTATTTGATACGAACTCATCAACTATGGTTATAGTCACAGCATTAACTGGGCTTTTGATCGTCCCACATGGAGCAATTGATTTAGCACTAGCGCGAGAATTGCCTTGGATAAAGAATTCATCAGTGCGTTTGGGAATATTTTTTACAATTTATTTGATTCTAGCGGTCTCTTTTTGGCTAATCTGGCCTTATTTCCCCAATCTATGTTTCGCTATTTTTGCAGTAATCAGTCTAGTACATTTTGGTCATAATGATACTTGGAAATCATCATCAAAGTTGGTTAAGTGGTCATCTTTTTTGATATGCAGTACCCTTCCTTGGGTTCAATCAGGATTTTGGCATGAAAAGGAAACTGAATTAATTTTTACAGCCATGATGCCTGACGAAGCAGGAATTGCATCCCACTTTTTAAGGCTGGGAGGCTATCTATGGTTCATAGGTGTAGCATTCTTTGCTATTTTCATTGTCCGCCGAGGCAACTATCGTCAGAAGCTCATGGGAATATATCATCACAAGCTCATGGAAATAGCTGTCCTGGTGTTGACTTTTGCCACACTTCGACCAGAGCTGGCTTTTTTAGTTTATACAGCGGCTGTACATGCTCCTAGACATCTTCGTCGCACCATCCCACGAGCCATTGCTGCTCATCCTTCCGGTAAGCGAGGTCTAACCTGGGAAATGGCGGCTATCTTGTTAATCACTTTGGGATTAGCAGTTTGGGCTCTTGTAACTAATAGATCTCCAGATCAAGATACCGCCTTGTTTCAGCTTATCTTTATTGGTCTTGCTTCACTAACTCTGCCCCATATGTTGTTAATTGATTTAGCCTTGTTCAAAAATGGGCGATTTTTGGAAACAATCACAGGTCAAATTCAGGGCGTTGTTCAAAAACAGGGAATTTTGGGTAACACTCCGCAGGTGAAATCCAGCCAAGTTTTGACTTCGCTTAGACAACAAACGTATTATCATGAAATCCTAATTTTCGAGCGCGTTGAAATCTCTGAAATACCAACATTGCTAGCTAATGTGGATGTTTCTCTCTTGTCATCAATTCCGTGGCACTTTTCCCCTTTCATTCAGGTTTTCGGCTTGTCATAAATCTAACTTTTCAGTCATGATGACCGAAAAGTTAGGCCATAAATCGGCGATGATTCAGATTCGCTAAGTCAGAAATATCCCAAGCGCGACCATTTTTTCTCTTTGGCTATCCCAACACCAAGTACTTTTGATGAATATTGCAATTCTAAAGCCTAAACAAACAAAAACAAGAACGCTACCTACTACAGAGGAGGCATACCAATACTGCCGTGCAATTACAGCAGATTACGCCAAAACTTTTTATCTAGCTACTCTATTAATGCCCGAACCAAAGCGCAAAGCTATCTGGGCGATCTACGCTTGGTGCCGCAGTACCGACGAATTAGTCGATGGATTGAAATCTCAATCGACTACTCCAGAAACATTAGATAAATGGGAAACTCAACTAGAATCAGTCTTTGCCGGATATCCAGTAAATAATATGGATGTGGCTCTCATCGATACCCTAGAAAAATTCCCCATGGATATTCAACCATTTCGGGATATGATCGCCGGACAGCGCATGGATCTGTACCGCAGTCGTTATGAAACATTTGAAGAACTTAAACTTTATTGTTATCGAGTTGCGGGTACGGTGGGATTGATGTCTTCTGCTGTAATGGAAATTAATCGCGATGATCGTCATGCTCCCTGGGAAAAAAATCAACCAATATATATTCCTACAAAAGAAGCGATCGCCCTGGGAATAGCCATGCAACTGACTAACATCCTGCGCGATGTCGGTGAAGATTCTCACAGAGGCCGCATTTATCTCCCTCTAGAAGATTTAGCCTTGTTTGATTACACCGAAGCAGAATTATTTAAAGGAGTAATTTGCGATCGCTGGCGGGCATTAATGCAATTTCAAATTCAACGGGCTAGGAAATATTACGATCTAGCTGCCAAAGGAATCTCCTACTTAATTCCTGACGCTCGCTGGCCAGTTTGGACTGCTTTAATGCAATATCAAGGGATTCTCGATGCGATCGAGCGCAATCAATACGATGTCTTTAATAAACGAGCTTTTGTCTCTACACCCCAAAAAATTCTTTATTTACCTCTTACATGGCTTAGAGCTCAAGTTCTTTGATATACAAGTCTTTTGCTACCTGGGATTTGGTAATTTACCTCTGGAAATATTAACGTAATTTATTTTTTAATGATCGCCAAAAAATATATGAATATGAAGAATCGGATGTCTTCGCAACATAGTAGTCACGCAGTAGTAATTGGCGGTAGTATTGCCGGACTTTTAGCAGCAAGAGTACTGGCCGAACATTTTGATAGAGTTACTGTCATTGAGCGAGACTATTATCCCGACAATCCCGAACCCCGTTCAGGAGTTCCTCAGTCAAATCAAGGTCACTTTCTGCTTGCCCGAGGAAAACAAATCTTAGAGGAACTATTTCCTGGGTTTGTCGAGGAACTTTCTGAGAAAGGAGCAATCCAAGTTGATATCACAAAAGACTGGGTTTTACTCTTCGAGTACGGTTGGTGGTCGTGCTTCAGCTCTGATTTAACTACGTGGAATTGTACGCGAAACCTGATAGAGAATGTAATCCGCAAGCGCTTGTTAAATTACACTCACCTGACATTTATGGAAGGTCATCAAGTATGCGAGTTATTAGCCAGCAGCGACAAGAGAGAAATAACGGGCGTGCGATTAAAAGACAGCCAAGGACAAGAATCTACATTAAAGGCAAATTTAACTGTAGATACCAGTGGACGAAACTCAAAAGCCATTCAATGGTTACAGGCTCTTGGGTATGAAAAACCCCAAGAGCAATCCATTAATTCTTTTCTGGGATATGCTACTCGTTGGTATCAATGTCCCAACCACCATCAGGTAGACTGGAAAGGCATAAACTTAATGCCCAAGGCTCCAGAATTCAAGCGAGGTGGAGTAATTATCCCAGTAGAGGGCAATCGCTGGATAGTAATTCTGAGTGGCATAGGTGGAGATTATCCACCTACTAACGAGCTAGGTTTTTTAGAATTTGCTCGGAGTTTGCGTAGTCCAGATATCTATGAAGCAATTAAGGATGCTCAACCCCTATCCCCAGTTTATGGATATCGAAGAACTGAAAACCATCTCCGACATTACGAAAAGCTGGAAAAATTTCCCGAGAATTTCTTAATCTTGGGGGATGCGGTTTGCTCATTTAATCCCGTTTATGGTCAAGGCATAACTGTAGCAGCTCTGGGAGCCTTGACTTTAAAATCTTGTCTTCAGCAACAAAAACAAAACGGAGTCAAATTAAATCTAAAAGGCGTTTCTCGTCGTTTTCAAAAACAATTAGCTCAAGTCAATAATACACCCTGGCTGATGGCCACTGGCGAAGACTTGAATTGGCCGACAACTGTGGGAGGAGAAACTAGCCCGATAATGAAACTCATTCATTTTTATATGAAATATGTCAAAATAGTCAGTTGTCACGATCAAAGAATTCAAAAAATATTTACTGAAGTAATAAACATGACCAAACCATCTTCAGCATTGTTTAGCCCCAATGTTTTTATCCCCGTCTTATTGCGCTCGTTATCCAACCCATGAAAAAGCCTTCTATGTCTGAATTAAAAAGTTCTACAATGAAACTACCAGACGGACCAAAAACTCCCTCATTACTTCAGTCAATCAATTGGATCGCTAGACGTTTTGAATATCTAGAAGAATGCGCCAAGAAATATGGAAATATCTTCACCGTGAGGCTATTTTGCTTTCCAGCATTATATATATAGCCGATCCTCAAGGAATTAAAGAGATTTTCAGTGCTGATGCTAAATCTTTTGATGCCGGACGTACCAACGATTTTGTTCGTCCTTGTATTAGGGGATAATTCTTTACTGCTGATGGAAAGCTACTTGTAGTGGTGTTGGAGCGAGTTTTATATTTATTACTTATCTTTGATTAGACCTGGTGCAAAATAAATTTCATGGTAATTAATATTTGATAATACTATACTCTAATTAGTGTAGAATACATTAGAAATACTCTACAGCATGATTGTTTTATATTTTATTACACTATTAATAGCGTCGGCGGAATATAGGTTTAAAGAGGAAAATCATGGAAATTACAGCAACTGCCATTGATAAAGTTCTGACCGATTTAGCATCACAACCTGACCCTCGTTGGAAAACTTTAGATCTCGACCAACAGAGAAAAGAGATTCAAGCTGAATTAAACTCTTCTGCACCCAAGGATGGCATGATGCGACTCCTAACAAGGATGCAGTTTCAGTCAGCGCCGGATTTAGGAGAGATTGATTGGGAATCAGAATTAGCCACTTTTCAACCAATAGAATATCCTAAATACTACCTTCAGCCTTTTCACAGTGTTCTAGGAGGATGGTTGTCGGAAAGTGCCGCAATGGGTAATCGAGTAGCAATGGAAGCACTTTTCGAAAATGCCCATCCGCAAAAATCATTGGGAGTAAGAGACGAAATCGCCCAATTATTTCCCGAAGATGCTCGCCACATTTTAGACTTGGGAGCAGGTATCGGAGATGATGCAGCAGCTATTGCTCGCCGTCTTCGGAGTGCGACGGTAACGGCATGGGAAGCTTCTCCGTTCATGATTATAGTTGGTCGCCTATACCACAAAGAGCTTCCCAATCTACGCTGGCAACATGGTTTAGCAGAAAAAACTGAATTGCCAGATAATTCAGTTGATGCGATTAATATGACTTATCTGCTCCATGAATGCCCGGATGAAATTAAGCAAATAATCCTAGAAGAATGCTGGCGAATTCTCTCTCCAGGCGGTCAGTTAGTGGTAACAGATGCGTTGCCCGGTGCTCTGCATTCCTACAGAGGCTTCTTTGAACCCTATAAAGAGCAATGGCTTAAAATCGACCCAGATAAATTACTAAGAGAAGCTGGCTTTATCAAGATCAAAGCTTATCAGTTTGCCTATTCTGATTGGACTCGTGTTGGAGAAAAACCTGAGTAATTAATCAAGCAAAATAGTAGTCATTTGCTACCTGGGATTTGGTAATTTGCCTCTAGAAATATTAACGTAATTTATTTTTTAATGATCGCCAAAAATTTAGATCCGCCATAAACCGAGTTAAGGGTTTGCCCTCTGTTATAAAAAATTACTCCAAGATCACTATCAGTAGCTTTTGCCTTAATAGTAATATACTTTGCTACATATTCAAGTATGTAGTTGGTTTTACAACTGTATATTTTGCAAGATACAAAATTAGAGATTTGCAGCAAAATATAAAAATTAAGTTAATTTTTATCAAGATATTTAAGATTAAGTTAATTGTTAGCAAGATAGTTGGTTAATCTAAAAAACATACGAATTTGTATTCGGATATAAAGGAGATTTAGAAAAGATAATGTCAGATAACAAAACGCAAGAACTGCAGCCAAGACAAGTACTTGAGTCAGATTTGACGGTGCAGGTGGACTATGTCGGTACCATGCCCTTCGTGCTGGGGCCAGGTTTGTTTCCGGAAACGTCCACGCCGAATCTTGGCTCGCCGGTCGCCATCGAGAACAAGCTCTACCTAATCGACCAGAACGATGCGATTTATCAGCTTAACGGTAGCGACCAGGGCACCAATGATGTTCAGGTGCAGCAGATCTTCAACGTTAGCGAGGCGCCGGACGGATTGACGCTCGACAACCGTCAGTCAATACTCAACATCGCGCCGGGGGGCAAGCGTAACTCGATCTATGTGATGTTCACTTCAGGGAGCGAGCCTACCACAGACATCCCGATATATCGGATGCCCGCTCCACTGCCGGGCGAGTGCTGCGATCTAGACGCGCCGATCCCGTTGGACGACCTCTACCGGATCGGACCGATCCCCGGGATGACCAACTTAGCGACGCGGACCGAATACCAAGTGCTCTACGAGTACAAGCTTGCAGGCAACGAACTGGAGGAGCCTCGCGCCATCGCAGCCTTTGAGACGCAATCCTTTGTTGCTCACAATGGGGGCGGGATGATAACGCTGCCCGACGGACGGGTTCTTTTTGCAACAGGGGATGCGCTGCCCCTCGGTGCAGATGGTCGCGCGGCCCCGCAAGATCCGGCCGAACATGTGAGCAAGCTCCTGATAATCGACCCCGACGACGGCTCCATCGAAGTGGCGGCTCAAGGCGTGCGCAATGTCCAGTACATGGAACTAGTGCCAAGCTATGATCCCGATGATCCCTACGACGTCGCGGTCGGTTTTGCCGATATCGGCGGTGTGACTGCCGAAGAGGTCAACTACGTGTCGCTGCAAGACCTACTCGACACCTCGAAAATTGAGAACTTCGGCTGGGGCCGCAATTCGGACGGCCTTGCGCGGGAGGGCACATTCTACGTCCAACCTGGGTTGCCGTTGGTTCTGGACACCGAGCCGCCGGTCGATGCACTTGCGCCCTCGCCGGAGGAGGGCTTCATCCAGCCCCATGCACAATATGGGCGTAACGATCCGAACGGAGGCGTCGCAGTTTCGGGGCCGGTTACATCGCGAAGCTCTTTTGATTCTATTACTGGTCTCTTTGGTGACCTTTCAAGTAGTATTGTCTATGCTACTACCGACCCCCTCACCGAGACTAACGTTGATGTTTTCAAGGTCAATCTAATCGACGAAAACGGAGCTCAATTGGAATCGCTTCAAGATCTCTCGGGAGGTCGAGCCGATCCTCGTTTCTTTCAATTTCCTGACGGTACGGCAGGTGTCCTCTTGGAGACAACCGGCGACTTCTATCGATTAACCGAATTTGATGCAGACATAAATACAGAAGATTTTGATATTTAACTATATATTGAGTTTTCCGAGTTAGTTTTACAACCTTATATAAATTATGACTGCGACAAGGGAAAAATTAGAGTCCTTACCCTTACCTCCAGGCGATCGAGGTTTACCTTTTATTGATCGCTGTTAACAATTAAACGTAGTGTATAACAACATTATTCCTTCTCATAAGCCAGAACTTTATATAGAATGCGCTCAGAGCCTTGAGCAAATTTAAGCAAATATGTTGGGAAAGATGTCATGCGGTGATAGAGTTTCATAAAGCAAAAAATATATGAATATGAAAAATCGGATGTCTTCGCAACATAGTAGTCACGCAGTAGTAATTGGCGGTAGTATTGCCGGACTTTTAGCAGCAAGAGTACTGGCCGAAAATTTTGATAGAGTTACTGTCATTGAGCGAGACTATTATCCCGAAAATCCAGAACCCCGTTCAGGAGTTCCTCAGTCAAATCAAGGTCACTTTCTGCTTGTTCGAGGAAAACAAATCCTAGAGGAACTATTTCTTGGGTTTGTCGAGGAACTTGCTGAAAAAGGAGCAATCCAAGTTGATGTCATAAAAGACTGGTTTGTTCTCTGGGATTACGGTTGGAGTCAATGCTTCAGCTCTGATTTAACTACGTGGAATTGTACGCGAAACCTGATAGAGAATGTAATTCGCCAGCGCGAGCGGGTTTTATCTTTTTGAAATTTCTGCAAATAGACTTAGGTGCTTGGAGTCCTTGGGGCAAATTTGTACGACAAAGAAGAGAAATTTACGAATTGCTCCAAGCTGAAATAGACGAGCGACCCCGCGTCGGCGAAAGACGCAAGGGAATGCGCGAGTTTGAGGATAAACGCGCTAACCCCAAGAAACAAGGCGATGATATTCTCAGTTTAATGTTGTCTGCTCGTGATGAAGAAGGTGAGCCGATGAACGATGACCAATTAAAAGAGTCATTAATTCATCTTTTAATTGTCGGACACGAAACCACTGCTACTGCTTTAACTTGGGCTTTTTATTGGCTTGAAAAATCACCTGAAGCAAAAGAAAAATTATTGCAAGAAATAGATAGTTTAGGAGAAAATCCCGATCCGATCAAACTATCGCAAGCTCCATATTTAACAGCATTTTGTCAGGAGACATTGCGATTATATCCAATATCGGCGAATTCTTTTGCACGTATTGCTAACCAAGATATCGAAATAATGGGCCGTAAATTTGAAGCTGGGACATCATTTATTATTAATATTTATGCAACGCATCACCGCGAAGATTTATATCCCAATTCAAAACAATTCAAACCAGAAAGATTTTTAGAACGTCAATATAGCCGTTACGAATTTCTACCTTTTGGTGGTGGTGCAAGGCTTTGTCTGGGATATGCTTTAAATACCTGGACAAAATTAATTTTATATTCTGAATTTTGTTTCCTGTTCCCTGTTGCCTGTTCCCGAATCGACTCTTGTCAATTTAATTTTGTCTACCTGCTTAGCAATGCTAGAAATGAAATTAGTCCTAGCTGCGATCGTTGCTAAATACAATTTAGAACTAGCCGATAATAAACCCATCAAACCCGTGCGTAACGGTATAGTCATAACTCCCTCTAATGGGATACCTTTAGTTATGACTGGTTTGCGTTAACTGAAAAAGTGCTGAGCCTCTTGTTCTGCTCTGTAAAACCTACCCAAAACTAGACAAGCTAGATAGGAAATAGAAAGCGATCGCTAAAAATTAAATCTCGATTTCCGTATCATCGCTATAGTTTACTACATACTAATTTATGTAGTTAGTTTTAAAAGTATACTGTTTGTTATGTACAAAATATCAAGATCATGACGCTTTTTGTATCTAATTGTTGACTTTTTTGTGCTTAAATAAATAAAACTAAAGATTTACAAAAATACACATAAAGCTCTATCTAGTCAATGAAAGTAGCTGATCCTGGGAAATTTAAGCATTCTATCTATCTTCCGCGAGAGGACTCCCGTTAAACCCTATCGGGTTAGCGGGAGACGGGGCGTATGAACTTTCGAGGAGACCTCGCGCATACAGCCCCTCATGAATCTTGGTCACAATCTTGTTTGAAACTTTAAATTTTAAGGGCGTAAATAGCGAGAAGATATTATCGGTTGAAACAGCCCGTCGAGTGAGAGTCAAAGGTAGGTCAGTAGCAAGGCAGAAATCTCGCGAAGTTATGTCCAGAACCTCCGCAGTGAGAGAAGTGTTTCTGTACCTTGAAAAATGAATACATGGGTTGTGGCGAAAAAGAATCTGTCGCCACGTAAAAGTATTCCAGTCTCAAGATGAGAGAAATTAAAATGTTTCTTGATTCTGCGGTGGGGCGCATCGTGGAATTAAAATAAAATGTCTGTGGATTCGTTCTGTCGGGGTCAGTACCAGTGGGAGAAAGTAATATTTCGTTTGAACCAAAGTGGGCTAGATAAGAGGAAAGGAAGCAGAAATCTAACATCGTGAGAGTTAGAATCTCCCGTTAAACCGCTTGCGGTTAACGGTGAGAGAACGTCAAGAGTGCTCGCGACATACTCAAGCAAGTTTTACTATGCGATCGCGAAATTCAGCCGCTCGCCCTCAATCGCGATCGCTTTAGCGAACAACATAGTTGCAAAGACCTCACTGGCGAACATTTGAGTACATATACTTAAAAATTACTTCAAGATTACTACAAGTAGCTTTCTCATCTATATTTATATGATTTACTACATATTGAGCTATGCAGTTGGTTTTACAAATGTAGTTTTTTTTATGCACGAAATATAAAGATAATGACGCTTTTTGTATCTAATTGTTGACTTTTTTGTGCTTTAATAAATAGAACTAAAGATTTACAAAAATACACATAAAGCTCTATCAAGTCAATGAAAGTAGCTGATCCTGGGAAATTTAAGCATTCTATGAGTGTTTGCGACTTACTCAAGCAATTTTTACTATGCGATCGCGAAATTCAGCCGAGCGCCCGCAATCGCGATCGCTTTAGCGAACAACATAGTTGCAGAGACCTCACTGGCGAACATTTGAGTCCATATACTTAAAAATTTCCTAAAAATCTTGGTTAAGAACCCCTAGATCCATTTCATTGATTACGTGAATGATGAGTAAATAATGTGGAGCCTATTTTATCGCAACATTCGACTTCTAATTCTAACTATCTGTCTGATCTTAGTTTGGGGACTGGTTTCCTTACAAGCCTTACCCCGGATGGAAGATCCCCAGCCTAGTCTGTGGATTAGTCAAATTACTACCCAATTCCCCGGAGCTAGTGCCCAGCGGGTAGAATCTCTAGTGACAGAAAAAATAGAACAAGAATTATTAGAAGTTGAGGAGATTAACTCTATTACTTCTACTTCACGTCTGGGCGGTTCAACAATCCAAGTTGAACTCAAAGACACTGTTAGAAATATTAGTGAAGTCTGGTCTCGGGTGCGAGATCGCCTGGCTGATATTGCTCCACAACTACCACCAGGAGTATCCGCTCCACAATATGAGGAACTGCCGCTTAAAGCTGATACACTCATTGTTGCCCTGACTTGGGAATTAGAGACTCCCAGCAACCTTGCCATCTTACGCCGTCTTTCAGAACAACTCAAGGATCAACTCTACGCCCTGGGAAGTGTAGAGGAAATCGAGTTTTGGGGAGCTCCATCTGAAGAAATACTGGTTGAAATCAACCAGGCCAACCTAGCTATTTTAGGTCTTACCCCCCAACAACTTTCCCAACAAATCCGCCTCAGCGATGCAAAAGTATCTTCAGGAACAGTCCGTAACAGCAACCATGATCTCCTGATTGAAGTAGAAAGCGAGCTAGATTCTTTAGAGCGAATTCGACAAATTCCCATTCGTGTCGGCAGCAACTCAGAGCAGTTAGTCCGCTTGGGAGATATTGCCACAGTCACCAAAGGCATCCAAGAACCCCCTCAGGAACTAGCCATAATCAATGGGCAAACCGGCATCGCTCTGGCAGTCCGCATCGAATCGAGTCAACGCATCGATCGCTGGATGAAGCGAGCTCACCAAACTCTGGAAGAATTCCGCCGCAGTAAACCTCCAGGTATTGGCTTGCAACTGCTTCTCGACCAGAACCATTATGTGGAGACCCGCTTGAACAGCCTGTTCCAAAACCTCTGGTTCGGCACCCTATTGGTTGTTGCCAGCACTGCCTTCCTCATGGGGGGGAAATCTGCCCTCGTTGTTGGGGTTTCCCTTCCTCTCTCAATGATGATGGTCTTTGGGGGAATGAATGTTCTGGAGGTTCCCTTAGATAATTCATCCGTCACGGGACTAGTGATTGCTCTGGGAATGTTGATTGATAACGCCATTGTCGTTGTCGATGAAATGGAGCATTTACTGAGAAAGGGTTTTTCCCCTCTACAGGCAATACCCAAAACAGCGAGCTATCTGGCAATTCCCCTATTGGCATCAACCTTAACGACAGTTTTGACCTTTGTCCCAATGCTCCTGGCTCCTGGGGGGACAGGGGAATTTGTGCGCTCCCTGGCCTTAAGCGTGATCCTCGCTCTTCTTAGTTCCTTGCTATTGTCGTTAACCGTCATCCCAGCTCTCAATGGTTGGATGACTCCCAGAACAACGAAGCCCAGAAGAGTCAGAATCGGGAAGAATCGGGTTCTCAAAAATCTGCCTTTATCCAGAAATCTCTTTGCAGAATCGCTTTCAAGCTTTTGGAACAGAGGCTTCTCTCTGCCCCCACTAACTAAAGTCTATCGGCAAACCCTGGTTTCTATTTTAACGCGCCCTGCTTTGGGAGTACTACTCGCCCTAGTTTTGCCAGTTACCGGGTTTCTGATGGCTGCTGATATATCACAGCAGTTCTTTCCTCCAGCGGAACGAGATCAGTTCTACATTGAGGTAGAGCTTGCTCCCTCGGCTTCTCTAGAACAAACCAAATCTGTTGTTGAGCAAGCAACAGAAGTCATTAGACAGCATCCTGAAGTAGCTAATGTTTACTGGTTCCTAGGAACTCGCGCTCCCGCTTTTTACTATACGGTAGTGCCGACGGGGATTAAAGGTGGCATCAGCAATTATGCCGCGGCCATGATTCAAACTACTTCTGCTACTGAGAGCAGTCAAGTGATTCGTAGCTTACAACAAGAACTCGATCTAGCCTTTCCTTTTGCTAAAATCTTGGTGAAGCAACTTGAGACGGGACCGCCAGTCCCTCCAATTGAACTAAGGCTCTATGGGCCCAACCTAGACACTCTACGAGAACTGGGTAACCTAGCTCGGTCAGAACTGGTGCAAGTAGCTAACGTGACCCATACCAGCACGAGTTTAGGAGTAGCTCTGCCCAAGCTCGCTCTGTCTTTAGATGAAGAAAAAGCTCGACTGACTGGATTGGATAACACCCAAGTTGCCCAGCAACTAGATGCTAATCTGGAAGGGAACCTCGGCGGTTCGATCCTCGAAGAGAATGAAGAACTTCCCTTGCGAGTTCGCCTCGACCAAAGCGATCGCAGCAACCTCAACCAGCTTGCTACCCTTGACCTAATACCCAACAACCCATCATCTCCAGAATCCTCTTCCAGCATTCCCCTATCAGCTCTCGGCCAACTGTCACTGGTTCCCGAAACCGCTACTATCACTCGACGCAACGCCCGGCGGGTCAACATCGTTCAAGGTTTGGTTACCGTTGGTATTTTACCGTCAACCATCTTAGCAGACTTCAAAGAGGGTCTTTTAAACAGTGATTTTCAACTCCCTCCAGGTTATGACCTGGAATGGGGTGGAGAAGCAGAAGAGAGTAATGAATCAGTGAGCCACCTCATGGTTTGGGTAGTGCCCGTGCTGATATTAATGCTGACCACTCTCGTTCTCTCCTTCAACTCCTTCCGCTGTGCCGCGCTCATCTACCTAGTGGCTCTTGGCTCCATTGGTCTAGCCCTAGGAGCTTTGTGGTTCTTTGGTTATCCCCTCGGGTTCATGTCCATCTGCGGCATCGTTGGTTTGATTGGGGTGGCAATTAATGACTCCATAGTGGTCCTTGCGGCGCTGCGCGCTCACCCCCAAGCTAGTCAAGGCGATCGCAAGGCCATGGCAGAAGTAGTCGTTCGTTCTACTCGTCATGTAATCACGACAACCATCACCACTGTTGCTGGGTTTATTCCCCTGTTTCTGGATGGTGGCATCTACAGTCCACTGGCCATCTGTGTTGCTGGAGGGATTGGTGGTGCTACTCTCTTAGCATTATTCTTTGTGCCCTGTGGCTACTTACTGCTGATAGGTCGCAACTATCGAAATTCCTTCAAACTTTCTGGTCAACGAATATCGTACCAGTTGTCAAAAGTAATGAAAAACTTAGTATGAGTAAAAAATCAAAGATTAACTGACTTAGTAGTCATAATCAATGAGCTATTTCCAATTGAATCCTAATAATCAACTTTTCTCTATCTATTTCACTATTTTTTCTCATTGCTCCCATGAATGACCTATCAACTCAGAACCACAAAAACACCAAGTCAGAAGTTGTTTTCCCGACATTAAGTTCAACCAAAAAGCCCCAAAAGATGATTCGGGTTTTGATAGTTGAAGATCAATACACCTGTCAACAAATTTGGCAAAGCTATCTAGAGCCAGAACCAGATTTAGAAATAATTGGCACTGCTAGTGATGGTCAAGCAGCTATTGAATTAGTTGAAAAACTCAAGCCAGATGTCGTACTTATGGATATTAACATGCCTCGAATGGATGGTTTGACCGCCACTGAAATCATTACCAATCGCTATGTTGACCCCAAAATTTTAATCTTGAGCATTTCCGATCAGGTTCAAGATATTCAAAAGTCTTTACAAATTGGAGCCAAAGGTTATTTCCTCAAGAACACCCCTCCCCAAGAATTAGTTACTGCTATCAGAAATATTGATCGAGGATATTGTCAGTTAGGACAAGGTTTAATGGAAAAATTAGATTCAGAGATTGCTCCAGTTCCGCACCAGCAATTCGACCAAGCCCCTTCGGGTCAGGAGTTAGGGGCTCGGGTGTGGGGTGTAGGGAAAAATGATCCCGAAAAAATGGATACAAGAGAATTCGTTAACCAGTCAGAAAAAACAAACAAGGTAAAGCCTGCTGCGACTTCGTCAAATTCTGTGGTTGTCTGGCCTCAAAGGAAATCGAAAAGACTAGTTAAGCTGAACTTAAGATTTCCTCTGCTGCTGCTGTCAGGACTATTAGTTGTTTTGTTTACACCTCCAGGTCGCAAATTGGTGACAAAGCTGCCAATTCTGTCAACTTTTCAGGCTAATCAAGCAGCAACTGCTCAAGATTTCTCTTCAACTACTATTCTTCCTGTGGAAACCACCAAGGTCAACTTAGTCAACTCTTACCAAGTTGACCGCATCTACACTGGCACTATTGTTTCGCGTCGTACTAGTTCCCTTGGCTTCGAGCGAGCTGGCAAATTACTGAGCCTGATAGTTGATCGAGGAGAGCGAGTTCAAGCTGGCACTCCCATTGCGCTATTAGATACCAAAAACCTCCAAGCACAACAACAAGAATTACTTGCAGAAAGGAAACAAGTAAATGCGCTTTTAAAAGAGTTGCAGGCTGGTTCTCGCAGCGAAACCATTGCTGCTGCCCAGTCAACTGTTGATAGTTTACACTCCCAACTTAAACTAGCTCGCAGCAAAAGTGAGCGCCGCCAAGAGCTTTTTAACTCTGGAGCGATTTCTCTTGAGCAACTCGACGAAGCTACCACTGAGGTTAACACCCTGAATGCTCAGATTAATGAAGCCCAAAGTCAACTCGATGAATTATTGACCGGGACACGCCCCGAAAAAATCGAAGCTCAACAAGCAGTGCTACAACAATTAGATGCCAAGTTAGCTACTCTAGAACTTGAATTAGAAAAAAGCACCCTGAAAGCTCCTTTTGCCGGAACAATTGCCCACCGCTTGGCGGACGAAGGTACGGTTGTATCTGCTGGGGAATCAATTTTTACTCTAGTGGAAGCGAACGCCCTCGAAGCCCATGTTGGTATTCCTGTTAACGCCGCTAGCCAAATTCCTCTCGGTAGCAACCAACAGTTACAAATTGGTGCTAAGACCTATCAAGCCCAAGTTTTATCAACCTTGCCCCAACTAGATTCCGCTACTCGCACCCTAACAGTTGTTCTTCGTATGGAGCAATCTGCAGCTAGGGAAGTTCGAGCCGGACAGGTAGCTCGGTTAAAATTAAGCGAAAATATCGTCGATTCTGGATACTGGCTACCAACTACAGCCCTGGTGAGAGGAGTCAAAGGTTTATGGTCTTGTTATGTCTTGGGAGAATCCGAAAATATGGCCCATGATTCCCAAACAGTCTTCCGTGTTGAGCAACGAGAAGTAGAAGTTCTCCAAACTGAAAACGAGAGAGTTTTTGTTCGCGGGACACTCCAAAATACTGACCAAGTTATAGTTAACGGAAACCATCGTCTTGTTACCGGTCAATTAGTGCGTCCTGTTGATAATAGCAAAATTAGTACTTCTTATTGATGGTTTAAATTGCTCACAGATGAGACTTGTTCGCAAATCTAATGATTCTATTAGCGAGAGTAATTTTTGCTAAAATTACTTGTGCGACAAAAACAGGAAATTCTTACTCTGGCGATTAGCAATACTCTATGTATACTATTTGTCGCGCATTAGCTAACAAAGCCTTTTACTGTTGCAAAGCCAGATTAATCTATAAATTATCTACCAAGCAATCCTCATACTGCTTTTTTCTCTTGTTATAAAACTTACTCGAAGATTACTAGAATGAGCTTTTGCATTTATATTGACATAGTTAGCTACATAATGAGTTATGTAGTTATTTTTACAATTATGTTTTTTAACTCTACAAAATATGAATATTGTTATAGTATTCGTAACTAGTTTGTCACTTTCTTTGTGTTTTACTTTAATTAATTTTTTTGTTTAAGTCTCACTATGCAATCTACTTCTGAAAGTAACCAATTCACACTTATCACTGACACTTTAACTAAATTTGCTTATCAAGGATTTCAACAAAACAAAAGTCTTTTTAGTCTTGCCCATAAGACTATTAGCGATCGCTTGACTAGCATTTTTGTCCCAGAAACAGAGAACATAGCTCAACCTCTTTCCCCCAAAATCTTACTTGAGTTAGAAAGAAGACGAAACCAACTGTGTGAAGCTGATTGGCAAGATGCCCAAAAGGGTGTATATCCAGTTGATACATTATTCGATAGTCTTTGGCAGGATTTTCTCCGTTACTATCCAAATATTTGGATAGATCTGCCCTCCATTTGGTCAAGATTACAAAAAAAGGAATATCAGAAGTTTTCTTCTGAGATCGAGCAGCAAGGTTATCCACGCTATTACCTGCAAAATTTCCACCATCAGACAGACGGTTATCTAAGCGATATGTCGGCCAATCTCTACGACTTGCAGGTAGAAATCCTGTTTAGTGGTTTAGCAGATAGTATGCGTCGGCGAATCCTTGCCCCTTTAAAGCAAGGATTAACCAAATTTTCTTCTGTGCCACCCCACCAAATCAAGGTTTTGGATGTAGCTTGCGGGACGGGTCGAACCCTAAAATTCATTCGCGCTACCCTACCCAAAGCATCCTTATTTGGCGTTGACTTATCTCCTGCTTATCTACGCAAGGCGAACCAACTACTGTCAAAAAATCCTAGAGAACTGCCTCAACTGACGCAGGCTAATGCGGAAGATTTACCTCACCCAGATAATTTTTTTCATGGTGTGAGCTGTGTATTTCTCTTCCATGAATTGCCAGCAGCAGCTCGTCAGCAAGTAATTGAAGAATGCTTCAGAGTGATGAAACCAGGGGGTATATTAACTATCTGTGATTCGATGCAGTTATTGGATTCTCCAGAGTTCGATGTAGTGATGGAGAATTTTCCTGCTATTTTTCACGAGCCTTATTACAGAGATTACATCCAAGATAACTTAGTCAAACGTCTTGAAAAAGCTGGTTTTGAGAAGATCGAAACGGAAGTTCACTTTGTTAGCAAATATTGGATTGCGCGTAAGCCAGAAATTGCCTAAATGTTGAACGTGTAGTAACAGCCGTTTAAGAATCCAATCTTTAGTTAGGAGCGATCGCATCTTGCTCCTTTTTCATTTTATTCGCTTTATATAAAGGCAACATATTGATTCTTTCATTCAAAAATCATTTAGTATTGCTGACAAAGATATACAAAAATTAATAATCAACATTGTTCTCCATTTATTCCTATGAAACATTTTGGTCTTCTTTGCCCTTCACTAGTTGGACATATAAATAACTTTATGGCTTTGGGTTATGAACTGCAACAGCGAGGACATCGAGTTACCTTATTCGGACTACCTGACGTTGAATCCTATGCTAATGCTGCCGGGCTTGATTTTTTCCCTGTTGGTACAGCTAGATTTCCTGTTGGTAGTACCAAGCGTTCGCAACAGCAATTGGGCAAACTGAAAGGCGTACTCGCATTATTCTATACCATTGATTTATTCCGTAGGGGGACGGAAGTAATTTTGCAAGAAGTTCCTCATGGTTGTAAACAAGTTGGCATTGAAATTTTATTAATCGATCAGACTCTTCTTGAAGGTTCAACTATTGCTGAGTACCTCCAGCTACCTTTTATTACTATTTGCAGTGCTTTGTTGCTTAATCCAGAACCTACCGTTCCTCCCGCTTTAACTAGTTGGCATTACAATCCTTCTTGGTTCGGTCAATTACGCAATCAAATCGGTACTAGTTTGCTAGAGTTAGCGGGCACACCAATCAAGTTACTAGTCAATAAATACCGTAGAAAATGGGGGTTAGCTTTGCTAGATACTAGTAATGAACTCAATCTATGGTCAAAAAAAGCAATTATCAGTCAACAACCCCCATCTTTTGAGTTTCCTCGGAAAAATCTACCTGATTATTTTCACTTCACTGGACCATTAGCCAGCAGAGTTTCTCGCGCAGAAATAACTTTCCCTTGGGATAAATTAACGGATAAACCCCTAATTTACGCATCATTGGGAACATTACAAAACAAACTACTTTGGGTATTTAGTCGGATTGCCTCTGCTTGTCTGGGTTTAGATGCGCAGTTAGTTATTTCTTTAGGTGGTGCAACAGAACCAAAAGAATTAGGAGATCTTCCTGGTTCACCAATTGTAGTTAAAGCCGTCCCACAACTATCTTTACTAGAACGTGCCAATCTTTGCATAACCCATGCAGGGATGAACACTACCCTAGAATCTTTGAGTAACGGTGTACCGATGGTGGCAATTCCGATAACTAACGATCAGCCCGCCGTAGCTGCTCGAATTAATTGGACAAAAACGGGCAAAGTAATCCCTCTGAATAATTGCACCGTAGATACCTTAGCAATGGCAATCAAACAAGTATTATCACAACCTGAATATCGTCAAAATGCTTTGAAATTTAAAGCAGAAATTAACAAAGTGGGAGGTGTAACTAAAGCAGCAGAAATTATCGAGGCAGCTATTGATTAAAAATTTGCCGTTGCTGAATATAAAGACTTTGGTAACCAATTAAAATACCGCTTATCCCTTTGGAGAAAATATTCCAATTCTACAAAGTCCAACTCAAAATCGCATTTTAGGAGCTAGTGATAATTTCTCAAATTTATCTTTTAGCATTGTTCACAGAGATATCAACTGCTCAGTCTCCCTCGTCAAAATAGCCAACAATTTTCTTAATCATGAAACTACCGAACACTCTTCCCATGTCTCCTTTAAGACAATTAATTAACTTTATCGCTCGTCCCTATGATTTTTTGGATGACTGTGCTAGAAGCTATGGGGATATATTCACTATGAAACTAATGGGGTTTCCACATTGGGTAATGTTAAGCGATCCTCAAGCGATCGGCGAGATTTTTGCCACAGATGCCAAACAGTTCGATGCGGGAAAAAGCAATGAATATCTCAAACCTGTTACAGGCAATCATTCTCTGTTGTTGCTAGATGGAGAGCGCCACAAGCGGGAACGGAAAATGCTCATGCCAGCCTTTCATAGAGAAAAGGTAAAATCCTATGGCGAGATTATTTGTCAAGTTACCGAACAACTAGCGAGTACCTGGCAGCCTCAACAGCCTTTTTTAGCTAGTAAAGCGATGCAGGAAATTACCCTAGAAGTAATTCTCCATACTGTTTTTGGACTAAGTAAAGGAGAGCGCTATCAAGAAATTAAACCCTTGTTGGCAAATCTATGGGATCTTACTGGTTCTCCTCTCCGTGCTAGCCTAGTCTATTTTCCTGTTTTACAGCAAGATTGGGGTGCTTGGAGTCCTTGGGGTAAATTCGTTCACCAACGACAGCAAGTTTATGACCTATTGCAAGCAGAAATTGACCAGCGACGTAGTCAGCCGGAAATAAAAGGTAATGATGTTCTCAGCTTGATGCTTTTGGCTAGAGATGAAGATGGACAGACGATGACCGATATAGAGTTACAAGACGAGTTAATAACCATGTTATTAGCCGGTTACGAAACTACTGCAACTGCTTTGACTTGGGCTTTATACTGGATACACAAATTACCCGCTGTTAAAGAAAAACTGCTACAAGAATTAGACGGCCAGGAAAATGACAGTGAGCCTTTGGCGATCGCTGGTTTACCCTATTTAACTGCGGTTTGTCATGAAACCCTACGCATTTATCCACTTGTGCCCATTCCAACTCCCCGCACCTCTCGGATTTCAGTAGAGATCGCCCGACAGCAATTTCCGCCAGAAACAACCCTAGTTCCCTGTATTTATCTGGTTCACCATCGAGAAGATATTTACCCAGAAGCAAAACAGTTCAAACCAGAACGATTTTTAGAACGACAATTCTCCCCTGCTGAATTTATGCCTTTTGGGGGTGGTAATCGTCGATGTCTGGGTTATGCCTTGGCAATGTTAGAGATGAAGCTAGTTTTAGCAACTATTATGTCCAAATACGAACTAACTTTAGCTAGTAAAAAACCAGAAAAACCTTCACGTCGTGGTGTAACTATGGCTCCTGATAATGGGGTCAAAATGATAGTAACAGGAGAAAGAGTTCGCGAACAAAAACAAACTTTATTAACTGTGGGTAAGGAATAAAAATGCTCCCTAAAAGCGATCGCGAAGTACCTCAGACCTATTTGAGATTTTCAGCCTTCGACTGCCTTTCAGGGGAAAGAGCTTTAAAGGATTGCTGTGCAAGTATTTGAGATCTAACTGATGACACGCCATAGATGTTATCCTTTTATCTCAAAAAAATATATTTTTAACTTAATCTGAGAAAAATACATGATGATCAGTGAAGATAAACAAGTATTTGTGAAAACGGTTGTAGACGGAACTACTGATAACCCGATTATGCTGTTTATTCACGGGTATCCTGATGATGAATCGGTGTGGGAACGACAAATAGCTTATTTTAAGGATCGATTTTGCTGCGTCAGGGTAGTTTTGCCTAATTTTAGTGGGAAAGTAGATCGCAAATGGGGATTCGATTTTCCCGAAATAGTGGCGTTACTCAAGACAGCCTTGGATAAATTAAATCCAGAGGAAAAACCAGTGCTCTTGGTTACTCATGACTGGGGAGCATTCTATGGCTATTTATTTGAAAAGCAGTATCCACATTTGGTACGTAAAATAATCTCCTTAGATATTGGCGGTTCGGTTGGGGAGCAATCTAACTTTCTGGGCTACTTTATGATTCCTTTATACCAGCTTAATTTAGCTTTGGCTTTTATTTTTTCTCAAATTGGGGGGATTGGGGTTATGCTGGGTAAAGTTTGGACTAAATTGACCTTTATATTACTCGGGTTTTTGGGTAACTTGTATACTCCAAAAGAATGTATACTCTCTGGGGCATCACGCCAAACTCCATTTAATCCCTTTCAAAACTATCCGTACTTTTATGCGTGGAAACAAATTTTGTTAAAGGGAAGGTCACAATTAAGTGGAGAGGGATTTCGTCCCTTATGTCCGGTGCTGTATGTTTACGGTTGTCAGGGAATCAAAGGTTTTATGTCATTCCATGATCGCCAATGGTTAGAATACATTGAACAGCATCCCCCAAGCAAAGCTGTGGCATTTGAGAAAGCAGGTCATTGGTTGATGCAAGATAGTCCTAATGAGCTTAATAAGTTAATAGACACTTTTCTCGGATAGTCTCTACAAATTAGCATTTGCGAGCGGGAAGCCCCGCGTTTTATGCGAAGCATAAACGTCGGGATGGGAGCGAGCCTAGGGTTGGGGCTTTTTGTCTGCACATTTTTGATGCAGAATCTTTATCTATTA
>JASJDR010000258.1 GCA_030065615.1 Xenococcus sp. MO_188.B8
ATCCGAGTTAGAATCCTTTCAACAATTTTGGCATCCCTCAGAAACCTTACCCAAATGGGATGTCATTATTGTTCCACCTTAATGGTATCTTATTTTGACGCAAGTCCCTTATAGAAAGAAACTAAAGACAAATCTCTAACTGTTAGATTTCTCGGTCTTAATATGCTTGTTTCTATGGCAGAGGGAAAGAAATTCACTTTTTTAACTATTTCTTCAAGCCTAAGCAGCATTTCATTGTTAAACAACGGTAGTCTATATTTTGGTACTAACACTAAATGGGCTTTAAGAGATGAGACACTTCTAGCACTTGATATTAAATCATCATAAATAGGTATAATTTCATTTATTTCATTTTTCATTTTGAATTATTAATTTTGAACTTTGAATTGAAATTGCGATCGCGCTAGGTTTTCATTAGAAATTAGCGATCGCATAAAAACCTATGATTAATTTTGAATTGAAACTGCGATCGCAATATTCGGTGTGTTATGCAATTACAAAGATTCCTGCGAGAGTTTGATTTGGATTACTATGCGATCTCGATTATTGGTGATAGAGATGATGGAAATACATGAACCAAGGGTCTTGAGTTTAGACCGAACAGAATGGAAATTTGGCAGTAAAGTTTTCATTAGAAACCTCAGAAGAATTAAGAAAGCTTTAGCAAAGAGATGCCATTGTTGCTTGGCGATTACTCTGGCTCACGAACCCTCGCGCGACAAAATCCTGAGCTGCCTTGCGATACGATCTTAGAGACTCATGAATGGCAATCTCTTTACTGCCATGTTCACAATGTTTCCCTCCCTAGTGCTCAACCGCCTTCTATAGAGCAAGCCGTGATTTGGATTGCCCAACTTGGAGGTTTTTTAGCTCGTAAACATGATGGTTTTCCTGGAGTCAAAACTCTTTGGAGGGGTCTGGCACGATTACATGATATTGCTTCTACTTGGAAACGGCTACATCCTCATTTCCATATTGCTTTGGAGACTTATGGGTAAAGCATAGGAGTTTATATCGGCACATTAACATTTAAACTGTAGCAACATGCTTTTCTGGTAATTGGGCTTGATTGAGAAGAGACTGTAAATTGTCTCCTTCGATCACTTCTACCTCCAAAATTTGCTGAGCAATCTGTTCGAGTAAATCTCGATTATGATTCAAGACTGCTAAAGCCTGTTGGTGAGCTTTTTCTACTATATCCTTAACCTCCTCATCGATCGCCTTAGCAGTTTCATCACTAACCATCCGCCGAGGGTTCATCATGCCATCACCCAGGAAATTATTTTGTTGTCCTTTTTCATAAGCCAAAGGTCCTAAGATCTTACTCATTCCATAGGTAGTAACCATTCTTTCTGCTAAATCAGTAGCCCGTTGTAAGTCATTAGCTGCACCCGTAGTAATGCTACTAAAGATAATCTCTTCGGCGGCACGTCCCCCCAGCAGCGTAGCAATTTGATCTTTTAACTCAGATTCCGACATTAGGAAGCGATCTTCTGTAGGCATCTGCAAAGTATAACCCAGGGCTGCCATCCCGCGAGGAACAATGGAAATCTTGGCAACTTTACCACCTCCAGGCATCACTGTACCTACTAGAGCATGACCGACTTCGTGATAGGCAACAATTTTTTTTTCTTTATCAGAAAGGACGCGACTTTTCTTCTCTAAACCAGCTACCACCCTTTCAATCGCCTCATTAAAATCTGCCTGAGTTACCTGTTCTCGTTGATTTCTCGCCGCCAACAAAGCAGCTTCATTAACTAGGTTAGCTAAATCTGCTCCGGCAAAACCAGGAGTGCGAGTGGCAATTTGTTGCAGATCGACTTCTTTTGCTAATTTGACTTGAGCAGCATAAATCTCTAAGATCTTCTGACGACCAGCCAAATCAGGACGATCTACCAATACCTGGCGATCGAATCTACCAGGACGTAATAAAGCCTGGTCTAAAGTTTGAGGGCGGTTAGTAGCAGCTAAGACGATTACTGTCGCATCACCAGCAGCAAACCCATCCATTTCTGTTAATAACTGATTGAGAGTTTGTTCTCTTTCGTCGTTACCACCGACAAAACCACCACTACCAGCACGAGATTTACCAATAGCATCTAACTCATCGATAAAGATGATACAAGGCGCTTTTTGTTTGGCTTGTTCAAATAAATCTCGAACTCTAGCCGCGCCAGCACCGACAAATAATTCAACAAATTCCGAACCAGAGATACTAAAGAAAGGTACCCCAGCTTCCCCAGCAACAGCTTTGGCCATTAAAGTTTTGCCGGTACCGGGAGGTCCGACTAACAATACTCCTTTGGGAATCTTGGCTCCAATCGCTTTGTAACGTTCTGGTGTTTTGAGAAATTCGACAATTTCGGTTAATTCGATTTTGGCTTCTTCGACTCCCGCTACATCATCAAAGGTGACTTTAGTCGCTTCTTCTTCTACGTATACTTTGGCACGACTTTTGGTAAAAGAAAGGGCTCCTTGTCCGCCAACCCCTGCACTACGACTGATAAAAAACTGCCAGATAGCGACAAAAATGATTGGTGGAATCACCCAACTTAAGATACTGCCCAACCAATTATTTTTTGGTGGAGGTGCCGCGGCAAATTCGACTCCTTGAGCTTCTAAGCGTTTGGGTAATTCTAAATCAAAGATGGGGTTAGTTCTTAAAATTTGCGATTGTTGTTCGTATTCTCCTTTAACTTCGTAGATAATCTCATTTTGACCAACCGAGACTTTATTTACCTGACCAGCATCTACTTGGTCAATAAATAAACTGTAGGGAACTTGGGGAATGGGATTGCCAAATAATTGGGGCACAAAGAGATTAACAAATAAAAATAAGCCTGCGATTAAAAACAGGATATTAGAAATTAAGCGCGGCCTAGATCCAGGCGGTTTATCTTTAACACTCATAATGATTTGGTTTGATATTTTCGCAGTAACTTGACTCCTTTCATAATTGTAAAATTTCTTAATGCAATTCTAGAGAGAGTCTGATGTCAGATTTACCGTCAAGTTTAGTTCGGTAATTACAACCAAAATTAAAGACAAAGTTTGTCTGGGCAAGCGCCTGTCGGCGGCGCGGGGTCGCATCCGCTTCATCCCCCTGCGACTGATTTTGTTTCTTAGGAGAGGGATACTTTCATAACCGAACCTCCTCGATACTGTGACGGGGATTAAACCTACTAGCTTGACGCAGTTTTTCGTAACATTCTCGCTCTCGAGGACTTAATTTTTTTGGAGTGACAATTTTGAGCTTGACAATTTGGTCGCTACGTTGACCTTTTGGTCCTCGCCAGCCTTTACCCCGCAAGCGTAGAGATTGCCCCGAATTGACCCCTGGAGGTATTTTCATCGATACCTTCCCATCGGGAGTGGGAACTTTAATCTCTGTACCTAAAGCTGCTTCTTCTGGAGTAATAGGAATGGAGCAAACAATATTTTCGCCTTCAAACTTAAATAGTATATGGGGGTGTAAATCAATCGTTAGATACAAATCTCCCCGTTGTTGATTGAAAGGACTGATTTGTCCTTTTCCCTTGATGCGAATCCGACTGCCTGGTTTAGCTCCTGGAGGAATCCTGACATTAATGGTTTCATTCCCTAGTTGCAAACGTTTTTGTGTTCCGTTCCAAGCTTCCGAAAAAGTAAGGGTAATGGCAGCTTCCGTATCTGATGGGGGCATATGTTGAAACCCACCACCGCTAAATATGTCTTCAAACCCAGAAAATCCTCCAGACCCAGGACTGGAACTACGATAGCTGTAAACTCTTTGTCCTGAAGGAACACGACCAGCCGCACCGCCAAAGCGTCCTAGAAGTTCATTAATAAAATCATCAAAACTACCGTACTGACTATAATCAAACCCTACTCCCGCTCCGGTCGGTGCAGTTCCTGCAGCAGCTTGTTGCCAATATTGACCAAACTGATCGTATTTGGCGCGTTTTTCTGGGTCAGCTAGCACCTCTTGGGCTTCGTTGATTTCCTTAAAATTCTGTTCGGCTGCTTTATCCCCAGGATTGAGGTCAGGGTGATATTTTCTGGCTAGTCTGCGGTAAGCTTTTTTGATTTCTTCAGGATTTGCTGTTTTGCTCACTCCCAAAATTTTATAGTAATCTTTGAAATCAGTTGTTGCCATTGCTTACTTCACCTCCTAGAGGTAATTTTCCTGGTTCTCTGGGTAAATCAACTCCTCGGAATATCCTATTTAGTTCCAACTTCCATAACAGTAACAAAGGAGTTGGTAGTTCCTAAATCGATACCGACTACTTTTGCCATTGGTTTAGCCTCCTTGAAAGTTGCGGTTAAGGGTAATCGGGTTTTTTGTTCCTTCCCAAACAGAGAAAATCTAAATCGCGTCTGTGAAGTGAAAACTGGAGTTTTGAGGCCAAGAAGTCAGAAACCAAGCCAGAAGTTAGGCGTTTGAGGTTCAAAAGGGTGGGCATGCCCACCTTACTATGTACTTAATGAGTTGATTAATTGAGAAGATTAGCTGAGGTTGACTTTAACAACTCTATTCTTCTCTTCTTCGGCTTTAGGTAGAGTTAAATTGAGAATTCCGTCTTTGTATTCGGCGTTAACTTTAGTATTTTGTATGCGAGTAGGTAGAGGAACGACACGACGAAATGCACCGTAACGAAATTCACTGCGTTTTTTATTTTGGGCATCAGTACGAGATACAGATTTGCGTTCTCCACTAACTGAGACAGAATCAGCTGTAGCTTGGATATCAATATCTTTAGCTTCCATACCTGGTATTTCCAGTTTTAGTAGGATTGCTTCAGCGGTTTCTGTGATCTCAGCTGGGGGCATGTAAGTTTTCCCGTTTTCTGATTTAATTGTGGGACTTAAGCTATCAAAGAGGCGGTTCATTTCTCTTTGTAAGCTGTCCATTTCGTGAAAAGGTTCTAAACGAATTAATGCCATGTTAATTCCCTCCAAACTTTAGTCGATGAGATGAAATTAGAGAGTGTTGACTAATAACAGTTGACTTTATTCTGCAAGTATTATTTTTATCTACTCACAGTACCAAATATACAAGATCTCAGACGAAAATAAAGTTCGGTTTTATCACCTCTGCTAGTTGAGATTTCCTCCAATGACACTGGGAACAGTTTTACCTTAATAATTATTTTGGAGCAAGGAGAGAAAACTAGTTTTATCATCCTGGATTAACTCTGGCGTCTCCCCCTGACCATAGCAATTAACGGTATACCCACAGCCATTTATCCCGCCATTGCCAAACCAAAAGGTTCTGACCAATCTAATTGGGAATAAAGTCGCTACTGCATTACCCATTAGAAATCTAGTTTACGGTTAATACTAGTGGCACTGACTAATATTTAGAAAATTAGGTTTCAATGCTTCTTTCTAATTCTTTATCAGGCATTAGCCAAATAACTTCATAAGGTTGCACAACAAGGGAAATTTTTTGATGTTGAACTTTCCAGCCCCGATTACCAACTAAATCATACCAATAACTACTATCTAAAATTTTATTAATAGCAGAAGAGTTATTCTCTAAAGAAAGTTCTTTTAAAGAAATTTTTAGATGGCAAATTTGACGAGAAATATTGACAATTGTCAAGATATGTTCATTGTTTTGAGGCGAAATCCTCAAGACAATAAAACATTGCTTAGATAGTAGTAATACTTGCTGTTTTCCCTGAGGATGAAATGCTTTTTGTCTAACTCTGATTTCTAGTAATCTACCCAAAGTTTTTGTAAGTTGATATAGTTTAGAGTTAGATAACTTTAATTCTTCGTATAATTCTGTTTCGCAGATTATTTGACGATTGATATCTCTTTTAGACTTAGTTTTAATTACGGCATCTACATCATTGGTTGTGCCAAACAAACCATGTAAGTAAATTCCTGGTACGCCTTTAAGCACTAGGGCAATGCTACGAGAGGCAACAAAACGTTTGATTTGTAAAGTTAAGGGTTCGTTGTCGCTATCAAAATTTAAAGCACTGTACCAAGTACTATTTATTTCATAGGGTTCATCTCGGCCGTTTGTACCTGTGCGGTAAGAAATAAATGCTCCATGCTCTCTAGCTTTATTAGCCAAGTAGTTGATCTCTCCTGGAGGCAAAATATTTCTGACTCCCATTAAACCAATACCGTCATGGGTGTCCAAAATATTGAGATAGGTACAGGCATCAGAAGGAAATTCCAGATTTTTCGCCCACTCAGATAAAGCTGATGTATTTTCCCGATAGAAAGTATGCAAAACTAAGGGCGGTAAAGCAAAGTTATAAACCATTTGGGCTTCATCGTATCCATTGCCAAAATAGGCAATATTTTGTTGATGAGGAATATTGGTTTCTGTAATTAAAGCTACACCAGGGGCAACTACATTAAAAATGTCCCGAAATAGTTTGATAGTTTCGTGGGTCTGTTTTAAATTAGCACAAGAGGTACCAGTAATTTTCCACAGATAGGTAACAGCATCTAAACGGATGATGTTTGCTCCGCGACGTATATAAAGCAGTAAGGTTTCGAGAACCCAAAGTAATACTTTAGGATTACGATAATTTAAGTCAATTTGATCGGAAGAAAAGGTAGTCCAGACCCAGATTGGACCATCAAGAGACTGAAATTGAGTTAAAAGATTGCCGGTACGAGGACGTACGATCTTTTGACGTTCTTCTGAGGATAATTCATCGGGAGAGCGATAAACAATCGCAATATCTTTATATTCTGGACTACCATTTAACAATTTTTGAAAAGCTTTACTCTTGGATGAAGTATGGTTACAAACCGCATCAAACATTAGTTGATAGGATTCGCTAATTTTGGCAATATCTTGCCATGAGCCTAATTTGGGATCTACGTTACGAAAGTCCGTGATCGAAAATCCTCGGTCTGAAGAGTAAGGGAAAAAGGGCAGAATATGTAGAGTATTAATAGCTTTTTTGAAGCCTGGTATCTTTTCTAAGATGTGGAGCAAACTAGCTAAGGGAGAAGAATGTTCGCTACGGAGCAAGTCCCCATAAGTAATGAGAATAATATCTTTTTCGGTAAAGCGATCAGCCGGGGTAATATTGGTTTCTGCGGCGATTCTCTCTGATGGTTTATAAGCAAAATAAACCTTCATCATCCGCTCCAACTCTGGTAAATATTTGCGTGCCTGATCTTCTCCGTAAAGGAAACAGAGACGGTGGAAAATTCGGTGAAGAATCTCGGCAGGAATTTCGAGTAATGGTCGCTCATAGTCGGGATACTCGTAGTGGCTAATTTGTGTCCAATGCTTTGCTCGAGAATTTGGTGTTGATTTTGGGGAGATAATCCTAAATTTCTGCTTAGCAATCATGGTGGTTTGTGATTACTCGATCTTATTTCTAAAACTCTTGCCTTGATAACCTATAAGATCCATTTTTGTCACTGAAACTAATCTCAATTGTTTAACAATTCCATCATCTAAATGGAACACCAGAACCAATGTGAGTGACAGCGTAACTCAACAAAACCATGATCTGTGTCGGGTTTCACTTTCGTTCACTCAACCTTGTATCTTGAACATTAGGTAACCCGTCCCAACCTCATAGAAATTTAATATTACATTAATGGCGGAAAACCCACTGCTGTAACTCTAACCAGTGGTAGTCAAAGATTTCGCCAAGTTAACTTGCTTGAATCTAGTTTTTAATTAAGGGTTTAGATTATTGCCTTTAATTCTTACTTCCCTTGCACTCCTTTCAATCTATTCCGAAACGTGAGAAACATCTTGTTCCCTCTCTTTTGACGAAAGGGTTAGGAAGAGGTTAAATTTACAAGATTTTGACTATTTAATAGATTAGTGCGTATTAATGATACTCACTGCTCGTATTATCTCGCTCTAACACCTGCATTCTCACGCTTGTTATTTATTAAAGAGTCCAATAAAAACAAGATAAGCTTATGAACCCGCTCAAAAAAACAGAAACCAAAATCATTGTTCTTATTCCCTATACCGTTATCCAGCAACAACCACCCAGAAAACCTAAAATTAACCAACAGTTACTAAAAGCATCTTCGTTCGCAATCATCACTCTAATAAGCTGGTTACAACCATAAGCAACACTTGTGATTGCTCTACTAAAACTATTATTTATATTGATTGGCTAACAAAACTATTGTCTGTGTTGGGTTACGCTACCGCTAACCCAACCTACTAGCCCATTCAGTAAAATTCAATTGAGAATCGGTAATTAGTTTTGGTTGAGGTACTTAATTAGGGAATAATTGTTTTGTTATCTTCTTTCTCCTTAACTTTGAAAACAGATCACAATTTCCGATACAAATAGAAATCATTCTTATTTGCGATCCAAACTGGTTTCAGGATCTATAATTGCTGCATTTTGGGATAAGGCATCGGCTTCATCTTATTTTATCGGCAAAATTAAATTGAGAATCGGTAATTAATTTTGGTTGAGGTACTTAATTAGCGAATAATCTACTTTGTTATCTTCTTTTGTCTTAACTTGGAGAAAAGATCACAATCTCGATCGCAAATAGTAATTATTCTCATTTGTGATCAAGACTGGTCTCAATATCTATAGGTGCTGAGTTTGGGAATAACGGGACTTAGACATTTTTTGCTCAAAAACAGCCTCAAACCTATATACAGTAATGCTTTTACTTCGATTTTGTTGTTTTCTTGATATACTTGAGTTTCAGCGATTTTTTAGTGTTTGGTGTAAATCTCTTTCCTCATCAGGGTTTGAGGCTGTTTTCTTGTTGTTTTTTGTCTAAGTCCCGATAAGAAAATCTTGAGAAGATAAAGATTAATATCATACTTACAGTCCGCGAGGTCTAATCTCCCTGTTCTCTGATAATATTCTTCTAAAGACTTGAAAGAGAATGGCGAGAGCATGAAAATTCTTCATGGAACTTGGATACCAGATCATACAGAAGATTTTATTCAGTCAGGAAGCTTTTATCTCTGGGTAGAAACGACAGAAGCCAAGAAAAGCAAAAAATCGGGTCAGATTCATCCTTTTCAACTACCTCAAGCTGATTTAGAATCTTTTTTGCAGAATGAGTTAGGAATTAATAAATTAGCCGAAGATGCCATTTATCCTCGGTATTTTTTACTGCCTACTGCTGATGAAAAACCTCTACCTTCTCTTGAATTATCTCGTTATCTGGAAACGGAATTACCAGAAGACTTTACTTGGCAATATTGGCAAGTCGATTGTTATTTGGCTACCGCTTTAATTAAAGTTAGTAGTTATTGTTATGAACCTGTAAATAATGTTATCAAGCTCCTCAATGATATTCATTTTTTAGCGATTAATAGTATCAGTGAAATTCAATTAGGGGCGGATTTATTATTTTGGTATTATTACACCCAAGCTTTTAAACAAATTATTCTCAAAGATCGCTATATTCCTGCTCTAAAATATCATCAATCTCTGGGCAAAAAGGGACGGAGGAAAAAATCAGCTTTTGAGATTTATCCCGCTTGGGAAATTATTGACGAACAATTTGAAGAGAATCTGCCAGATTATATAGATGCAATGCCTTTATCCTGCGTTGCTGGTGTTACTGAAATTCCCGAATCGCCCCAATTTTATGACAAAGAAACTCTCTTGCGTCATTTCTCAGAAGCTTTACTCACGGATATCGTTACTCATACTCCTGCTACGGCTAAATTTAGTAAGCAACTTTCGGGAACAATTGTCGAAAAATGTTATGACAGCGATCTGGTAAATATTCCTGGAACTAATGATTTAGCTTTAGAAGAATATCAGCAATGGCAAGCTTGGCGCTACAAGATTACTCATACAGAAAATAAGATTCCTTTTTACCTTTATTTCCAATTACAAACCCCAAATAAACCTGAGGATGCTTGGCAATTACAATTTAAAGTTGCCCCAAAAAGCGATCCTTCCTTAAAAGTTTCCCTCAATGATTATTGGAGAATGGGAGCTAAAGAAAAGACTGCATTTTATAAAGAATTTGGTCAAGAATTTGAATCTAATTTATTGCTCAATCTTGGTTATGCAGCGCGAATTTATTCTAACCTATGGACGGGCTTAGAAACTAACGAACCTGTAGGTGTATTTCTCGATCTGGATGAGGCTTTTGAATTTCTCAAAGAGACGGCTTGGATCTTAGAAGATGCTGGATATAAAGTCATTGTCCCTTCTTGGTGGACTCCCACAGGAAGAAAACGGGCAAAATTACGACTCAAAGTTTCTGCTAAAGGAACATCAGCTAGTAAATCGGAAACTAAAGGCTATTTCAGTCTCGACAGTCTGGTGCAGTATCAATATCAATTATCCATTGGGGATGAACCTGTTACCCAGGAAGAATGGCAACAATTGGTTAATGCCAAAGTACCTTTAGTTAAATTTCGGGGAGAATGGGTAGAGCTGGATCTGGCGAAAATGCAGCAGATGTTGGAATTTTGGCAAAAACAGGATGAGGAAAATCCTGAGATGTCATTGTTGGAATTGTTGCAACGCGAAGCCGAAGCGGGGGAT
>JASJDR010000259.1 GCA_030065615.1 Xenococcus sp. MO_188.B8
GGCGGTAGGACATACCGTTAGAGAAAAAGCTTGTGGAGTCGGTCTAGCGGGGGCACAGGCAACTGTGTCTAGCCAAGAGGCGCTGAAACAAGAATCCCCCGTTACAGCGTCAGCTTAACGGTGGGAGTGTCAATTTTGGAGAAGAATATAAATTATTTCTCACGCTTTTAATTTCTGCACGCAAACAAGCTGGACTTACTCAGCAGAACATAGCTGATGGTTTGAATCGTCCTCAATCTTTCGTTTCTAAATATGAAAATGGCGAACGTCGTTTAGATGTAGTCGAATATCTACACATATCCGAAGCGATAGGATTCGATCCATGTCAAATAATTAAGCAATTACAAATCAACTCTTCCAATCAATATCAGGAGGAGTTATGAAAATTGTCCATATAGAGACTTTGATCTCTAGAGGAAGTTTTCCAAAATCAAAAGAATGGGAAAAAATCCGACAATCTGCTCTTGATGCTGTGCAAGCCGTAGATTGGCCTCTTAATTCTGGAACTTTTACTGTCAATCCCAGCAAAAAAGGAAATGGAGTCAAACCAATCAAAAATAAAGCAATTCAAAGTCTTAAGAAGTCTGGTTGGCAAATAGAGTATCCTTGGCCTGTTAGCGAAAGAAAAAAGCCAGGTAACATGGATGCTGCTTTTTTGATAACGCTACCTTTTTGCACGTTACATTTTAAGTTATGTCTAGAAAACTTAGAAATTTCTTTGGCTTCCTTAATATATTTACAAAAATGGGATTATGGTCTAAATATTATTGCTTTTGAATGGGAAACAGGCAATATTTCCTCAAGCCATCGCTCGATGAACAAAATGTGCTTAGGTCTTTTAACTCAAAAAATAATTGGTGGATTGCTAATTGTTCCATCAAGGAATCTTTATCCATACCTTACGGATCGTATTGGCAATTTTCCTGAATTAGAACCATATTTGCCATTATGGAGATCCATATATTGTGATGAAGGCGTTCTAGAAATTATTGTGATTGAGCAGGATGAGGAAAGTTTTGATGTACCCAAAATAGCAAAAGGAACTGATGGCAGAGCTATCAAATAAAAGTTGATTACTCTACATAGTCGTTGTTATTATGATGTTGAATATGTTTGTATGTTAATCGCTCTACAATTTCATCTGCAAAATCAATTTCTATGCCTATCCAATGACGATTTTTCTTTTCGCAAACATCATAAGTTGTACCACTACCACCAAAGGGATCCAAAACAATATCACCAGGATTTGTTGTTAATTCAACAACACGATCCAGTAACTTTGTAGAAAGGGCATTTGCCTTACGAGATTTAGATTTAAACTTTTTATGTCTTACTGGTGGGATATCTGTCCATATATCTTTTAGATTGACTCCGTTGGGATTCATAGACTTACGATGACCACCATAATCTTTTATGTCTCCATCGCAGTGACGGCACTTTTCTATTGGCGTGCGGATTTTACGAAATGTTTTGGGTTTACCTTTAGTAAAGTAAAGTAAGCTATAGTGACTCGGATAAAGCCTTCCTGGAATTGGAAAACCATTATTCATATCAATTGCAATATCATGCCTAAATGTTAAACCAGCATTGATTAAATATGCTCCTAACATAATATTCCACTTAGGCAGATTATATATAAATAAAGCCCCTCCAGGCTTTAGAGTCCGAATACATTCGTCAATCCATTTGTAACACCAACTTAAATACTCTGTTTCAATAAGATTATCCTTGCTTTTATTGCCATATTTTTTGTTGAGATTAAATGGAGGATCGGCGAAAACTGTATCAATAGAGAAATCTTTAATAATAGGGAGGATATCTTGGCAATCACCATCAAATAAAGCACCGAAATCTGTTACATAGTATGGTTGGATCGCTTTGTCTACATTGTTTTTTATCAAAGGTGCATAGTGGAATGTTGAATTATTGAATGAAAGGGATGTTTGAACAAAAACATCCATAGGAACATCGACTCCCTTACTTGTTTGTCTGATTAAATATAACTAATTTTCAGATACTATTCAGACTTAATTCTGTGATTCATTATTTAAATCCAATTCTGAAACTACTTCTCCTAAATTAGACAAAAATTCTACCCTCTGCCATCGCTATTCTTTAATTACTTTGAAACATTATCCAGGACAAGAAGAAATTAGTAATAAAAATAGCCAACAAAGCTGTCACCACCGCTGTAGTAGTTGACTGTCCGACTCCTTTGGCACCTCCTCTAGTTGTCATTCCCCAACTGCAACCAATGATGGCAACTAAAGCCCCAAAAACTAAGGACTTAATCATGGCAGTCCATAAATCCCAAACCTCTAAAAAATTCTGTATCGAGTCAATAAATACTACGGGAGCAATACCAAATAAACTATTGGCAATTAGTAATCCACCCAACATCCCCACAATCAAAGATAAAAAGGTTAAAATAGGTAACATTAAACAGCAAGCAATGACTCGGGGAAGCACTAAATAATCTATCGGATCAGTTTTTAGAATATATAGAGCATCTATTTGTTCAGTGACTCGCATCGTACCAATTTCTGCGGCAAAAGCAGAACCAACTCGTCCGGCTATAACTACAGCAGTTAACACAGGAGCTAACTCCCTAGTTAAAGCCAAAGCTAAAACTCCGCCAACAACTCTTCCGGCTCCAAAATAGAGAAATTCTTTCGCCACCTGAATCGTAAAAACCATACCGACGAAAGTAGCTGTCAAAAGCGCAATTCCTAAAGAATCTGGGCCTACTACAATCATTTGTGCGATAGTATTACGACGATTAGTTTTCCCTTGCAACAAATGAACTAGAGTTTGTCCCCCCAAGAAAAACGCTGCTATCAAGCGTTGTGTCCATAAATTAATTCCGCTACTTGAACCCTTTCCAATAGCCATATTTTATTGTTTTTTTTTTGCAATAGGCACAATTCATTTCGTTTTTACCGACAAAACCGATACGAACCAGTAGTCGATCTTACAGTATTTCAGTAGCAAAGTTATTCTTCATTTTTATCAATGCGGAAACGTTCCACAGAAGATAATAAGTCACGGGCGATACTAACTAGACTTTGTAGAGAACCAGCAACCCTTTGAGATTCTTGAGAGGTTGCCTGAGCCGTTAACTCTACTGACTGCATTACCTGCGCCACTGCACGGGAGTTTTCTCTTTGTTCTACAGTGTCAGCGGTAATAGAACGAACCAGAGTATCAATCCGATTCGATACCTGAATAATATCTTCTAGCGCTGTTTTCGCTTGTTCTGCCCTGTCAGTAACCTCAATTACCTCCTGAATACCTTCTTCCATAGCTGTCATAACTGAACCAGTCTCACTTTGAATTTGCAGAACAATTTGCTCGATTTCTTTCAGAGATTTTCCTGACCTATCTGCTAATTGCCGTACCTCGTCAGCAACTACTGCAAAACCTCTTCCAGCTTCTCCTGCTTTAGCAGCTTGAATCGAAGCATTAAGTGCTAGCTGGTTCGTTCTTTCGGCAATTTGGGAAATTAAGAGCACAATTTTTGAGATTTCTTGAGAAGCTTCTGCCAGTCGTTTTACCTTCCGTGCTGTTTCCGATACCGTTTCCCTAATCTGAAAAATTCCCGCTACCGTACTTTCTACCGCTTTACCACCTTTGAGAGCTGTTACTGAAGAAGAACGAGCTACTTCTTCTGCTTCACGAGCATTTTCTGCTACCCTCTCAATGGATTCGGTCATCATTTGTACCGAGTTAAGAGTCACAGCCAATTCTTCTGCCATCCGCAAAGCTTCACTAGATTGATTGCGGGCAAATAATTCACTATCAGTAGAACTCTGGTTTACTTGTTCTGCTGCTTGTTTTACTTGGCGCACAATTTCTCGCAAACTTTGAATTGTTAAGTTGAATGCGTCAGCTACCGCACCTAGAACATCGGCTGTTACAGTAGCCTGTACTGTTAAATCCCCTCTAGCTGCTCCTTCTACGTCATCTAGAAGTCGAATTACTTGGCGTTGTAAATCTTCTTTAGCTTGTTCAGTTTCCTCCGCTCTTCTTTGGGCTTCTTGAGTAGTAGTTAAAATTACTCGCGTCATGCGATTGAAGCCAGTAGCTAACTTGCCAAACTCATCTTCGGAATAAACTGTAGCTTTGGCATTAAGATTTCCCTGATAGACATCATCGAACTGACTTTGTAAGTTATTAGTCGCTTGTTGTACTTGCTTAGCAATCAAGGTTCCAAAGATCATTGCCGTGCTAAAACTAGTAGTCCCCGCAACCAGAGAAATCAAACTCAGAGGCAGAAGTTGTACCTGTTTTTTCAAGTTCCCTTTAGTGACGATTCCTACAGCGATCGCAGAAACTAATCCAGTAGATAACGCAGTTATGAATAACTTTTTCTTGATGGAGGAGTTAACAAACCCAGCAAAGACCCCCTGTTTTACTTCAACTACTGGCTCAATATCTGACTCAGATGCGGCCAGATCAAGTTCACTGCTAACAATACTACTTTCAATAGAACTAACTTCAACCGAACTAGAATCTTCATATTCCATCATGCCGCTAGCTGGCAGACTAGGACTAGCTGTGCTAGCGTCGTCTGATACATTGAATAAGCCAGTATCAGGAAGTCCTTGTTCTAGTTCTTCTAAATCGAAAAAACTGCTGTCTATTTCATCAAACTCTAGCTCATCTTGATAATCTAATCCATATTGCTCTGAAGATTCCTCTATATTAAACCCGCCAGAATTCTCGATCGCAAAAGGTTCTGTTAATACCGTATCAATTTCTATCTCAGAATCCTCTTCAAAATCATTTTCGTCAGCAAAATCATTATTTTGCTGATTATTAATCTCAAATTCAGCAAAGGAACTAGCAATATAATTATCATCATCCTTTTCTGCTTCTGGATCTTCTTCGTCATCCACCATAAAAGTCGCACTATTATGGATAGCAGGCTGAGTATCTAAAGAGCTATCTGGCAGTTCATATTCATCATCATTATCCGAATTATCTAAGAATTCGTTATCTAATTCTGAAATATCGAATCTATCAAAACTATTTGCTGCTTCTGCTCCATCTAGTGACAATGCTTCTGAATGATTATTTTCAGATTCGACTTCGAAAGGATTACTAAAATCATCAGCAGAATCTAAGAAATTTTCAGTTTCTGGAAGCAAATCCTCAGCATCCCAACTGCTATTGTCAAGATCTTCAATTTCTGCTGTCTCATTTCCTTGATCGAGCAGTCCATCATTTTCAGATTGTTGTTGTAAATGTCTAACTTGTTCAATTCCATTATAGGCAAAATCTAATAAACTCTGTTCTTGGCTCAGTTCTAAAACAGCTTCATAATGTTGTTGCGCTAACTCATAATTTTGAAATCCGTAACAATAAATATGACCCCTTAGCAATAGGACATTCGGATTATCTGAAAATTCTTCAGCCAAACGATCTATAATCTCAGCTGCTTGCGTAAAATCCCCCTGTAGATAAGCCTTTTCCGCCTGTGCGTATTCTTGTGAATAATTAGTTCCTGATGCCATTTTCCCTTATATCAATTTAATTTAATAGTTATTTTTATACTGTGATAATGGCTATTAGCTATTAATAATAAAGTAGCAAGATTTATTTGCAATATTTAAGTATAATTTTTAACATAATTAATGACCGCAATTCACAGTATTTTTTACTATGCTCCCCAGCGAGCAGAACGCAATAATTTGTTCGAATCTAAAAGATTTAATACTTCTTTGTGATCTTCTTGCCATTTCCATTGACCAACAATAAAAGGAGCCATACTATCTGGTATCTCAGAGGCAATTTCTAAATTTTCCCCATCCAACCAATCCATATCACCTATTCTTTCAATTGCTAATCCTAAAACTTGTTCTTGGTTTTCAATCGCAATTACTGGGATATTAGGTCTATCGGTATTTAAACTACCCGAATCACCCAAAAATTGCCCCAAATCTGCTACCCAAACGATTTTTCCCCTCAGATTAATCGTTCCCAGTAATAAAGGAGAAGCATTCGGTATGGGGGCAATTTGGTCGGGAGCTTGTTGTGTTACCTCTGCAATGCCGGTTGCTGGTAAGGCAAATTCTTTCCCAGAAGCCAAATAAAATCGAAGGTGCAGTTCACCTTCAGGATTCTCTAGAGGTTGAAGTTCTAAAGAAAGGTCTTGACCGTTACCAACGAATAGATCTGGATTAGTAACCATGTAATTTTAGGACGGTAAATATTGATCTTAGGAAATGTTCAGATTTGTGAACTTGTTAGCAATTCAATAAACTAGTGGCTTATCCTTGAATTTGATTATGCTCTGAGCAACTGCTTCACTGTGCCAATCAATTCAACTGGTTGAAATGGCTTGGCAATATAGGCATCTGCTCCTTGTTTCATCCCCCAGTAGCGATCAAACTCTTCTCCTTTCGAAGAACACATCACCACAGGTACATTTTGAGTTTTAGGGTCCGACTTTAGGCGACGACAAAGTTCATAACCATTCATCCTTGGCATCACAATATCCATAACTACGATATCTGGGTTGAACTTTTCTAGATGCTCTAATGCTTCTACCCCATCGCAAGCTACGACAACTTTAAGCCCACTTCCTTTAAGTAGATCTGAAATCATCTGTCTTTGCGCTAAACTATCTTCCACGATTAGAACTTTGCTCATAACACGCTATCTGCAAAAATCCATATTCAATTACTTAAAGTTTACTGTGTGACCAATGGAATTGACGAGCGACCCTGCACCGTCGAACGGCACACAGCCAGGTTCCCCGAAAAGCACGAACGCCCACCAATAGAAGGAACACGCGAGTTTGACTGTAGTTTTAGAACTTTTTGCAGTTCGGTAACCGACATTGCAGTCGCTGATTTTCGAAGTTTAAATGATTGGGACAACAATTGATAATACTCCTCCAAATTTTGAAGATCATTAATTTTTTCATCAGGATAGAATTGAATATAACGCATAAAACAACCTACTATTTAAGTTGTCTGTAAGTCAGTTGAAATCAACTCATATCCTCTTAGCTTCAGAATATACTCTACATTTTCACTAACCGCCACATTATGATTAATAATCAAAAATTTGAATAATATCAGACATAAACCTTGGCAACCAATTCTGATGCTGGTTATCCTGGATGGGGAGTCATAATTCAAGAATTTATTTATTGGCTTTATTTATAGTTGTAAAAAAGTTATAGCAAGACAAAATTTTCATTAATAACCTCAATCAAGTAGGGAAATTCGTAGTTTATTCATAACAACCGAGGAGATTGCAAGAGTGCGATATCTGGCAGAAATACAAAAACAAAGTAAGGGATTCATGGGCGGTTTTGATACCAAACTCAAACTGTTAGCATGCCAACGCAATGATCGTAGTTGGAGTGTTGTCTCTGGTAATGAGTTTATCGAGACTGACGATACAGGCAATTTGGGAGATGGTGCTTTAGTAATTGTCAATATTGTCAATCGACAAGTTCAGGGAAAAATAGAGACAGCTTCCAAAGAAATGATCGTTATTTTGCAAGGATTATCTCGTTTACTGGAGAAGACGAAAAGTCAAGAAGATGAAATTGAAGGGTGGAAAGAATCTTTAACTATTCAAAGTGAAGAGTTAAGCCGTCGGGAAATAGAGATGGAGAATCGCCTTGAACAGTTGGAACAAATGGAAGCTGAATTTGCCAAATTTGACGAACAACGTCAGGAGATTGCTACGGCGCGACAAGAAGCAGAGGAAATTAAAACTAAATTTGAAGCTCAATCTCAAGAATTAGAACAAGCTTGGTCACAACTTAGAGGAGAACAAAATCTTCTAGAGCAAAAAATTCGAGATTCTAAATTGATAGATGAATCTCAAGCAAATGAAATATTAACTTTACTAGATTCTCTGAAGGCGGAAACAGTTCCTACAGAATCTATTCAACAAAAAATACAGCTATTATTTAAGGCTATTGAAGAGCAGCAAGAGCATTTTACTAAACATTGGCAAGAATTATCACACAATCAAAAAAGTATTCAAAAAACTCAACAAGACTGTGTGCAATATGAATCGGAATTTCAGCAATCTCAAAAAGATTTAGAAGTTTTGATGTCTACGACGGCGCAGATCAATCAAAAGTTACAAACAGCGCAACAATCTCTAGAAATTAAACAAGATTTGATTCGTATTTTAGAGTCGCAAGAGCAAGCTCAAACGGAAATTGAAGAATCTTTTGAGCGTATTGGTATTGAGTCTTCAGATTCCAATTTAGAGCAACAATTAGATTTAAAAGCATTAGAAAATATGCCTCTTCCTGAGCTGGAAGCAATTGTCAAAAATTTGCAAAAAGATTTAGAGAAGGTAGCTAGATTTGTCAGCGATCAAGAGGAAGAATTGAGTTGGCAATGTCAGGCAGTAGAAGAGTTAGAGCAAAAAATTAACGAAGCTAATGAATTTGATCGTTTATCTTTAGAACAAGAACTAGTCGAGGAAAAAGAAGCGAAAAGAATGCTCGATGAAACTTTGGTTGGTCAACGTCGTTCTCTTAAGGAAAGACACGAAATACTATTGCAACATTCTCGTATCTTAAAACGACGTCAAGGAATTATTGAGCTTGATTCAGAATTACAAGCTATTAATTTTGAGCCGATTAAAAATCTCTTACAAAAAAGTAAACTGCAACTGCAAAAGCAGCAACAAAAAATTAAAACGGAAATTCAACAAATTGAACTTGAAATCCAAAAACTAAAAGGAGAAATTCAACAAAAACAAACTGATATAGAGACTCTGCGTCAAGAAATAGTTCAAAAGCAAGATTCCTGGCAACAAGCTAAAATTACCTTTTCTCAAATACAAATTAAAATTGATTTTTATCAAGAAAATCTACAACCACTACAAGATATTTTGAATAATCTTAGACAGGACATAGAACAACTAGCGAATTCTGTAGTAAATGATAACCAAACTGACCAGAATCAAAATCAAGTTTTAATAGAAATAGATCGCATTATTAAAGAGTTAATTGTTGGTCCAGTAGTAGCAACAAGTTAACGGTAATAGGGATTGTTTGCCTATTACCTATTACCTATTACCTATTACCTATTACCTAAAAGGAGGAGAATATAAAAGACCCCCGTTAGTCCAAAGATTATTGAGACCTCTTTCTAAGCCGAAAGGTTGACCAATATTTCGTTCATAGATTTCTCCATAATTACCAACATTCTTAATTACTCTGGCGGCAAAATCATTGGGTAATCCCATATCTTCTCCCAGATTACCTACTTGACCTAAAAAACGCTGAATTTGGGGATCTTCTGTATTTTCAAAACTGCTAAGGTTGGCAGAGGTGATGCCAAATTCTTCAGCCTGAATTAGAGCATAAGTAATCCATTTCACAGCATCAAACCATTGATTATCTCCATTGGCGACCAAAGGACCTAAAGGCTCTTTGGATAATACCTCTTCTAAAAGTTCATGCTCTTGGGGATTGGCTAGGACTGCGCGTCTAGCGGTTAATTGAGAGCGATCGCTGGTAACTGCTTCACAGCGTCCTTGTTCATAGGCAGTATAAACGGCATCAGGGTCGTCGAATACTACTGGCTCGTAAGTTATTCCGAGTTTGCGCATTCGATCAGCTAAATTTTGTTCAGTAGTAGTTCCTGATAGGGCACAAATGGATTTTTCATTGAGATCTTCTAATTTGGTAACTTTACTTGACTTGGTGGTCATAATTCCCTGTCCATCATAGAAAGTTGTGGGAGCAAATTCCATACCTACTGAAGTATCACGACTAACTGTCCAGGTGGTGTTACGGCTGAGTAGATCGACTTCTCCAGATATTACGGCAGTAAAACGTTCTTGGGCACTGAGATCGCGAAATTCTACTTTAGAAGGATCATCAAATAATGCAGCTGCTATGGCGCGACATAAATCCACATCTATCCCTGAATATTCACCATTTTCGTTGATAAAGCTAAAACCGGGTAATTGACCATTAACTCCACAGATTAAAGTCCCTCGGCTTTTAACAGTCCCTAAGCGACTGTTACTGTTAATCTTGGTAGATTGTTCTGTAGTGTTAGTACTTTGACTACAACTACTAATAGACAAAGCTATTAATGCTGCAACGAGAAGAGAACTCAATTTTTGATTGAAAGTTATTTTTTTGCTCATGATTAATTGATTGCAAGTTCTTTGTAATCTTAAGTTTTGTTAGCTCAGAAGAAACTTAGTAGCATTTTTACCGGGGAACACCGGTCACCGCAGCGGGCAGACCCCGCGTTATCCTAAAGGACTACCTTCGGGGCGTGCGAGCGGTATCCTTTAGGGCAGCGGGTTCTCTGCTCAGGGGTGGAAGGGGGACTTCAAAATAAAATAGATAACTCTAGGCAGAAAAGCACTAAATTTAGAAAAGTCCCCCTCCCCGCGCACCGCTCTCTTGGTCAGCGTTCCCTTGCGGAGGAAACCTCCGCGGGGTCTGA